>NZ_JBSGCR010000010.1:0-210103 GCF_053601935.1 Streptosporangium sp. NPDC004631
CCGGGTTCGCCTGCACGGCGTGCGGGCACACCGCGCACGCCGACGTGAACGCGGCGATCAACATCCTCAGGGCAGGGCTTGCCCTTCGCCGGGCTACGGAAGCGGCTTAGCGAGAAGCCGCCCCCTTCAGGGAGCGGAGGAGTCACACGCCTAGAGTACTGGCCCGCATACCGCCCGCCACAATCGTGATCGCACCGGCACCCCGCCCACCCCCTTAAACCTCACGTATACCGCAATGTCGTATATGTCTTCACACGGCTCCACATATAGGAGGTTTCGCACCAGGCCGATAATCTCGACGCATGACCACTTCCGCAGCCGCGCTCGACACCATCCGTTACGAAGTGGACCGGTCCCTCAAGGAATTCGTCGACCGGCAGCGGCCTCAGGTCAGCGCCCCGGAGCTGGCTCCGTTGATCACCGCCGTCGAGGAGTTCGTGTCCGGCGGCAAACGGCTGCGGCCCGCGTTCTGCTACTGGGGCTGGCGCGCCGCGGGCGGCGGCGACGACCCCGCCCTCTTCACCGCCGCCGCGTCACTCGAACTGCTCCAGGCCAGCGCCCTGGTGCACGACGACGTGATGGACGCCAGCGACCTGCGCCGGGGCATGCCGTCGGCGCACCGCAGGTTCCAGGCGCTGCACGAGAAGGAGCGCTGGCGCGGCTCGGCCGAGCAGTTCGGGGAGGGCGCGGCGATCCTGCTGGGCAACCTGATGCTCGTCTGGTCCGGCGAGATGTGGCGCGGCAGCGGCCTGCCGCCGGACTCCCTGGCCGCGGCCCAGAAGGTCCACGACCACATGCGCACCGAGATCATGTGCGGCCAGTACCTGGACCTGCTGGAGCAGGCCCACTGCGAGAACACCTTCGACAGCGCGCTCCGGGTCGCCCTCTTCAAGAGCGGCAAGTACTCGGTGGAGCAACCGCTCCGGCTCGGCCTGGTGCTGGCCGCCGAGGGGCGTGAGCCGTGGATCGACCGGCTCTGCGAGGGGTACGGCCAGCGCGTCGGCATCGCCTTCCAGCTCCGCGACGACATCCTGGGGGTGTTCGGCGACCCGGCGGAGACCGGCAAGCCCGCCGGGGACGACCTGCGGGAGGGCAAGCGGACGATGCTCATCGCCCGCGCGCTCGCCACCGCCTCCCCGGCCCAGGCGGAGACGGTGCGGACCACGCTCGGCGACCCGGAGCTGGACGGGGCCGGGGTCGGCCGTCTGCGCCGGATCATCGAGGAGACCGGCGCGCTCGCCGCCTGCGAAGACATGATCAAAAGCTATCTGGAGAACGCCCTGGTCTCGCTGGAGGACGCCCCGATCACCGCGGAGGCCCGTACGGCCCTGACCGCTCTGGCGGTGGCCGCGACATCCCGGCGCACCTGAGGGACGTCCCGGCCGGGGACACCGGAGACGGGGGGCGGGGGTGGTCAGCCGCCGGTCAGCCGCCGGCGGAACTCCCCCGCGACCGCCTTCGGGTCGTCGGCCTCGGTGATGGCCCGCACGACCACGACCCGGCGCACGCCGTACGACATGACCTCGTCCAGGTTGCCGAGGTCGATGCCGCCGATGCCGAACCAGGGCCGCTCCGTGCCCAGGGCCGCGGCGTGCCGCAGCAGGCCGGGGCCGGGTGCGGACCGGCCCGGTTTGGTGGGCGTCGGCCAGATCGGGCCGCAGCAGAAGTAGTCGACCCCGGGCTCGACGGCCGCCGCCGACACCTCCTCGGGGGCGTGAGTGGAACGCCCGATGAGGATGTCGTCGCCGAGCAGGTCGCGCGCCACCGGCACCGGCAGGTCGCCCTGGCCGAGGTGGAGCACGTCGGGCCGGGCCGCGTAGGCGATGTCCGCCCGGTCGTTGACCGCCAGCAGCCGGCCGTGCCGGTCGCACGCCTCGCGGAAGACCTCAAGGAGCGCGAGCTCCTCGCGCGCCTCAAGGCCCTTCTCGCGCAGCTGAACGATGTCGACGCCGCCCGCCAGGGCGGCGTCGAGGAAGTCGGCCAGGTCCCCCCGGTCGCGGCGCCCGTCCGTGCAGAGGTAGAGGCGGGCGTCAGAAACCGAGGGCCTGGGCACGTCTCTTGACCTCGGTATGGCGGCCCGCGACGATCGCGTCCACCGGGGACCCCGGAAGGGTCTCGTCGGGGGTGAAGAGCCAGCGGAGCGACTCGACGTCGTCGTATCCGGCGTCCAGCAGCACGGTGAGCGTGCCCGGCAGCCCCTTCACGACGTCGTCGTCGGCGAGGAACACGGCCGGAACCTGTGGTTCGCCACCGCCCCTTCGCACTCCGATGAGCTTGCGGTCCTTGAGAAGTTGCTTCGCGCGACCGGCGCTGAGGTTGAGCCTTCTGGCCACCTCGGTCAAGGTGAGCCACTCGCCCACCAGCTGGTCGGTCTCCCGGTCGATCTGCGCAACAGAAAGCGTCACGAATCCACCACTACCACATCGAGCCCTTCGCCAAACCCCGGGCGGCGAGGTTACGCCACCGTGCAGTCGCGCAACGCTACCGCAGGGTCGGCCAGGCGATCGACGTCGAGCCGCTGCCCGCCCTCGATGAGACGGCGTCCCTGGAGCAGGTCGCGGGGGCGGTTCACCGCGAGCACCGCGGCGAGCCTGTCGTCCTCGGCCATCCAGCAGACCCCCCACCTGACGTCGGCGGCCGGGTCGCCGCGCAGCACCGGACGGCCGCCGCCGTGGTGACCGGCGTACTGCACCATGTGGCCGAACTGCTCGGACCAGAAGTAGGGCACCGGGTCGTAGACCGCGTCGCCGCCGAGCAGCGCGGCCGCGGCCACCTCGGGGGCGCTCAGCGCGGTGTCCCAGTGCTCGACCCGGAGGCGGCGGCCGTAGCGGCGCGACCACCAGGCCGCGCAGTCGCCCACCGCGACCACCCCCGGCAGCGAGGTGCGCAGGTGCTCGTCGGTGACGACCCCGTCGTCGAGCTCGATGCCGGAGCCGGCCAGCCACTCGACCGAGGGCCGCACGCCCACGCCGGTGACGACCACGTCGGCCTCGATCCTGGAACCGTCGGCCAGGGTCGGCCCGCCGAGGTCGACGGAGGCGACCGCGGTTCCCAGGCGCAGGTCCATGCCCGCCTGGGCGTACCAGGAGGCGGTGTGCGCGCCGACGGGACCGAGGGCCGCGGCCAGCGGGCCGGCTCCGGCCTCGACGACGGTCACCTCGCAGCCGGCCCGGCGGGCCGCGGTGGCCACCTCGGCGCCGATCCAGCCGGCGCCGATGACGACGACCCGCCTGCCCGCGGTGAGCAGGGCGCGCAGCGCGAGCGCGTCGTCGATGGTGCGCAGCACGTGCTGCGGCCCCTCGCCGCGCAGCCGGATCGGGCGCGCCCCCGTGGCGATGACCAGCCCCTGGTAGGACAGCTCTCCCTCGGTGGTCTCCACCACGCCGGGGCGCAGTCCCTTGGCCGCCACCCGGGGGCGGAAGTCGACCTCCAGGGCGTCCAGGTCCGAGTCCACGATCGTGGAGTCGGTCCCGCCCAGCAGGACGGACTTCGACAGCGGCGGGCGGTCGTAGGGACGGTGTGCCTCCTCGCCAATCAACGTGATCGTGCCGGCGAACCCTCGGGCCCGTAACGCCTCGACACTGCGCACGCCGGCCAGGCCGGCGCCAACCACCACGACATGATTCACAACTCACGAGCCTAAACGCCCAGGCCGACCCTCTGCCATTGGCTGTTTGATAACGAAAACGGTATTTAGCTCGCATCCGCCGCAGTGAGTGTGTTGTACCAACCCTTAGGGTGGAAGCGAACAAGACGCGCGGGAGTCCGGAACGCACCGGGCTGAGAGGAGGGCTACGGAGCGGCGGAGAGCGCCGCGAGCCGATGACGTGCGGAGAAGACCGCGCCGGGCAGGCGCGGATCGGCACGGAACCGGCGAGCGACGGTCCGGGCGCGACCGTAAGCGGGCCCTCGACCGCCACGAACCTGATCCGGGTCATGCCGGCGAAGGGAGCGGAGCACGCATGGCACATCACCGCGACACATTCGACCTGCTCATCGTCGGCGGGGGCGTGATCGGGCTGTCGGTGGCGTGGCGCGCGGCCGGAAGAGGCCTGAGGACCGCGGTGGCCGACCCCGCCCCCGCCTCGGGGGCCTCGCACGCGGCGGCGGGCATGCTGGCGCCGGTCAGCGAGGTCACCTACACCGAGGAGCCCCTCCTGCGGCTGGGCCTGGCCTCCCTGGCCAGATGGCCGTCCTTCGCCGCCGAGCTGGCCGCCGAGGGGGGCCTCGACCTCGACTACCGCGCCGACGGAACCCTGGACGTCGCCTTCGGCGCCGACGACCTGGCCGCGCTGGACGACCTCGCCGCGTTCATCGACAAACTCGGGCTGCCCGCCGAGCGCCTTACCGGCCGCGAGTGCCGCCGCCTGGAGCCGATGCTCGCGCCGTCCGTCCGCGGCGGCCTGCTGGCGGGCGGCGACGCCTGGGTGGATCCCAGAAGGGTCACCAGGGCGCTCCTGGCCGCCTGGGAGCGGCTGGGGGGCGTGCTGATGCGTTCCCGGGTGACCGGACTGGAGACGGCCTCCGGGGCGGTCTCCGGGGTACGGCTGGCGACCGGCGAGACCGTCGGCGCCGACCGGGTGATCCTGGCGGCCGGGGCCTGGTCCCCGACGCTGGAGGGGCTGCCGCCCGAGGTGGTGCCGCCGGTGCGGCCGATCAAGGGCCAGATCGTACGGCTGCGCTCCCCGGCGCCCCTCCTGGGGCGGTGCGTGCGCGGCGTCGTGCACGGCTCGCACGTCTACCTGGTGCCGCGCGGCGACGGGGAGCTCGTGGTCGGGGCCACCCAGGAGGAGATGGGCTTCGACACCCGGGTGACGGCCGGAGGGCTCTGGGAGCTGCTGCGCGACGCGAGGGAGCTCGTCCCCGGCGTCACCGAGCTGGAACTCTCCGACGTGGTCGCCGGGCTGCGCCCCGGCACCCCGGACAACCTGCCGCTGGTCGGCCCCACCCTGCTGCCCGGGCTCTCACTGGCCACGGGGCACCATCGGGGCGGGGTGCTGCTCGCCCCGCTCACCGCCGATCTCTGCCTGGCCGATCTCCGCCCCGTCGGCCCCGCCGGTCCCGGCTCCGGCTCCGGCTCCGGCTCCGGCGAGACGGACGGCGAACTGTCGGCGATCTGCTCTCCCCTCCGTTTCCAGGAGCACCGCCGACCTCCTCTCCAGGCTCTCCGGGGCTGAAGCCCGGGCTCTCCACACTCCAGGAGCACCATTGAACGTGACGATCAACGGCGCGATCCACGAACTGCCCTCCGGGGCCACCGTGACGCAGGCCGTACAGAGGCTGACCGGGGTCAGGAGCGGCGTGGCCGTGGCCGTGAACGGCGAGGTGGTCTCGCGCGGCGCGTGGGACTTCACCCCGCTCGCGGAGGCGGACCGGGTCGAGGTGCTCACCGCGGTACAGGGAGGTTGAGGGACGTTGAACGACATGGGTGACGATCTGACCATCGGCGGGGAGAAGTTCTCCTCCCGGCTCATCATGGGCACCGGCGGCACCCCCTCACTTGAGGTGCTGGACCAGGCGCTCGCCGCCTCGGGCACCGAGCTGACCACGGTCGCCATGCGGCGGCTGGACCCCACCGCGCGGGGGTCCGTGCTCGACGTGCTGCGCGGGCGCGGCATCAAGGTCCTGCCGAACACCGCCGGATGCTTCACCGCCGGGGAGGCGGTGCTGACCGCGAGGCTGGCCAGGGAGGCGCTGGAGACCGACTGGGTCAAGCTGGAGGTCATCTCCGACGAGCGCACCCTGCTGCCGGATCCCATCGAGACCTTCGACGCCGCCGAGCGGCTGGTCGCCGACGGGTTCGTCGTGCTGCCCTACATCGGCGACGATCCCGCCCTGGCCCGCCGTCTGGAGCAGGCGGGCTGCGCGGCGGTGATGCCGCTGGGCGCGCCGATCGGCTCGGGATTGGGCATCCGCAACCCGCATAACATCGAGCTCATCGTGGAGTCCGCGAAGGTGCCGGTGATCCTCGACGCCGGGATCGGCACGGCGAGCGACGCGGCCCTGGCGATGGAGCTGGGCTGCGACGCGGTCCTGCTGGCCACCGCGGTGACCAGGGCACAGCGGCCGGACCTGATGGCCCAGGCCATGCGCTCGGCGGTCGTCGCGGGCCGGCTGGCCCGGCTGGCGGGGCGGATCCCGCGCCGCCGCTACGCGGAGGCGTCCTCCCCCATGGTTCCGTAGGAAACAGTCAACTTCTCCGCATCGGTTTGGAACAGCTGGACCCTGCGAGCGCCAAATCGCCCGTAAACTCTGCCGGGTGGACACGACGCTTACGGACCCCCTGGTCGGGAAACTCCTGGACGGGCGTTACCGCGTTGAGTCCCGGATCGCCCGGGGCGGTATGGCAACCGTCTACCTGGCTCTGGACGTCCGGCTCGACCGTACGGTCGCCGTGAAGGTGATGCACCGCTCCCTCGCCGAGGACCCCTCGTTCGTGCGGCGGTTCATCGGCGAGGCCAAGTCGGTGGCAAGCCTGTCGCACCCCAACGTGGTGCACGTCTTCGATCAGGGGACCGACGGGGACAACGTCTACCTGTCGATGGAGTACGTCCCCGGGCGCACCCTGCGCGACGTGCTCCGCACCCGGGGCAGGCTGCCCGCCCGCGAGGCCCTTGAGGTCATGATCCCGGTGCTCGCCGCGCTGGGCGCCGCGCACCAGGCGGGGCTGATCCACCGGGACGTCAAACCGGAGAACGTACTGCTCGCCGACGACGGGCGGATCAAGGTCGTGGACTTCGGCCTGGCCCGTGCGATCGAGGCGACGAACCAGACGCGGACCGGCGTCATGATCGGCACCATCGGCTACATGTCACCCGAGCAGGTGACCGCCGGGTCCGCGGACGCCCGCAGCGACGTCTACGCGGCCGGGATCATGCTGTTCGAGCTCCTCACGGGCCGCCAGCCGTACGAGGGCGACACGCCGATGTCGGTGGCCTACCGGCACGTGCACGACACCGTGCCCGTGCCCTCGGCGCTGCTGCCGGGCACCTCTCCGCTGCTGGACACGCTGGTGGCCCAGGCGACGGCCCGCGACCCCGCGAACCGCCCGGTGGACGCCACCGCGCTACTGGTCGCCGCGGTGGAGGCGCACCGGATGCTGCCCAGGGAGAGCGGCCCCGTGCCGTCCGTCCCCGGCGGTCCCGCGCGGAGCCCGGCCGCGGCACCGCCGCAGGCCAACCACACCCTGATTCAGCCGCGCGGCGAGATGCCCACCGGCCCCGCCTCCGACCTGGCGTCCCCGCCCCTTCCCCCGGCGCGGACCGAGAGGTTCACCCCGAACCGGTTCGTGATCGCGCTGGCCGTGGTGATGGTGATCGCGGTCGGGGTGACCGGCTGGCTGTTCTCCCAGAACACCTTCATCACGGTGCCCCTCCTCATCGGCAAGAACGTCACGCTCGCCGAGGGCGAGGCCCGGCGGCTCGGCTTCGTCGTCGAGGTTGGCAAGCCGGAGTACGACGAGAAGGTGCCCAAGGGCAACGTGATACGGACCGACCCGGTGGCGGGCACCGAGACGGACGAGAAGTCCAGACTCCTCCTCATCACCTCGGCGGGCCCCAAGCGGATCGCCGTGCCCAACGTCGTGGGCATCAGCGAGGCCGAGGCCAGGTCGAAGCTGGCCGAGGCCGGGCTGGTCGTCGACAAGGTCAGGAAGCTGCCCAGCGAGACCGTACCGCGTGGCCAGGTGATGCGGACCAGTCCCGCCGTGGGAAACCAGGTCAGGGAGGGCAGCAAGATCGATCTGGCGATGAGCGCCGGTCTGGTCGCCCCCGACCTCCAGGGCATGCTCCGCGACCAGGCCGACTCCTTCCTGCGCGGCGCCGGCTTCGTGCCCGAGTTCGTGGAGCAGACCGACTCCGCCCAGCCCTGCACGGTCATCGCCCAGGATCCGCAGCCCAACGCGGAGATCGACAAGGGCGCCGTCATCCGGCTCACCCTGTCCCAGTGCGACAACGGCGAGTGGCACTGGCCGTGGGAGAACAACGGTGAGAACGTCACCGACGGCAGCCTCATCGTCGTCCCGAACGTGATGTTCAAGGACGTCAAGGCGGCCCGCGACGAGTTGCGCGCCTCGGGGGTGAAGGTGCGGGTGCGCAAGGGGCTGGGCAGGGGCCGGGTCCTGGCCCAGCGCCCGCCGGGCGGTCAGCAGGTCCCACCGGGGACCGAGGTGACCCTCTGGCACTGATGGCACCGAGCCGCCCGTGCTCCGCCCACCGTGTCCCCCCGCGGCCGAGACCCGCGACGGCGGCGTCTCCCGGTCCGCCCGGCACGGCCGGCCGCCGGAAGGGCGGCCTCCCGGCCGCGGCGGGCGTCCGGACTCGCGTCAGAGATGCCTCTCCGCGACCCTGCGGGCGAGCCGTTCGAGCAGCGGGCCCGCGTCGGAGACGCATCGGGCCGGGTCGGGTTCGATGTCGGTGAGCGCGTAGGCGGCGGTTATGCCCGCCGCGTTCAGCTCCTCGTCGCCGAGGGCGCGGCGGCCGCAGACCGCGACGACGGGGACGCCCGCCTTGGCGGCCGCGGCCGCGACCCCCGCGGGGGCCTTGCCCCGCAGCGTCTGCTCGTCCAGCGAGCCCTCACCGGTGACGACCAGGCGGGCGCCCCTGAGCCGGTCGTGGAAACCGAGCAGGTCGAGCAGGTGGTCGATCCCGGGCCGGAACTCGGCCCCCAGGAAGGCCAGGGCGGCGAAGCCCGTCCCTCCGGCGGCACCCGCGCCCGGCTGGGCGGCCACGCCCATGGGGCGGACCACACCGTCGTGCTCGATGGCGCCCACCAGCCCGTGGGTGTGCGCGGCGACGGCGGCGAGCCTGGCGAGGGCCCGCTCCAGCAGTTCCACGTCCCCGGGGCCTGCCCCCTTCTGCGGCCCGTAGACGGCGGCGGCGCCGTACGGGCCCAGGAGGGGGTTGTCCACGTCGGCGGCGACGACGAACTCGACACCGTCCATAGCGACAAGTCCTGATTTATCAATTTTTTCCAGGTTGAGCAGGGCGGCACCGCCGGGTGGCAGCTCCCGCCCGGCGGCGTCCAGGAAACGGACGCCCAGCGCCCGCATCATGCCCGCGCCGCCGTCGGTGGAGGCGCTGCCGCCGAGCCCGAGCACGATCCGCCGCGCGCCCCGCCGTACGGCATGGGCGATCAGCTCACCGGTGCCGTGACTCGTCGCGGTCAGCGGCGCCCGCTCGACCTCACCGGCCCCGGAAAGCCCCTCCCGGACGGTCGGCAACCGCCGCAGGCCGGACGCCTCGGCCAGTTCCACGACCGCCGTCGGCACATCTCCGCCGACGGGGGCGGTTCCGGGAGCCCCGGTGTCCCCGGGGAGGCCGGAGGCTCCGCTGTCGCGCCAGGCGTAGGCGGCGCGGACCGGGTTGCCGACGGGACCGGTGACCTCGACCTCGACGCGGGTGAACCCGCAGGCCACGACCGCGTCCACGGTGCCGTCACCGCCGTCGGCCACCGGCAGCGTGACCGTGGCGACGTCCGGGCCGAGGCCCGCGGCCACATGGGCCGCGACCTCGACCGCGGTCAGTGACCCCCTGAACTTGTCCGGGGCGATGACGACGTGTCCCGACGAGTGAGACAACCCTGCTCCCTTGATAGGAAAAGGCCGGGCAGGCGACCCCGCCGACGCGGGGGGGAGCCCGGCACACCGAACGACCATCATCACACCCGGACGGCCGGGACTCACGCCACGGTCGGGCGCGGCGGGCGGCGGTGGTCACGGGGACGCCGCCTTCCGTGCCGCGGCGAGCCGTACGGCGTCGAGGATCTTCTCGTAGCCGGTGCACCGGCACAGGTTGCCCGCCAGTGCCTCGCGGATCTCGGCGTCGGAGGGCCGCGCGATCCGGGCGATGAGATCGTGGGCCTGTACGACGAGGCCTGGGGTGCAGAAGCCGCACTGCACGGCCCCGCACTCGATGAAGGCCTCCTGGACCGGGTCGAGCCGGCCCCCCTCGGCCAGCCCCTCGACCGTGCGGATCTCACGTCCCCGCGCCTGACCGGCCGCGACCAGGCAGGCGCAGACGGGGAGACCGTCGAGGTAGACCGTGCAGGAGCCGCACTCGCCCTGCTCGCAGGCGTTCTTGGAGCCGGGCAGGCCCATCCGCTCGCGCAGGACGTACAGCAGGCTCTCGCCCTCCCAGACGTCGTCGGCCGTCTCCTCACGGCCGTTGACGGTGAAACCGACTCGCATCAGCCGGCCCTCCTGTCGAAGCTCCCCGATCGCAGGTCGTGCCAGGCCCAGGTCAGGGTACGCCGTGCCATCACGGCGACGGCGTGCCTGCGGTAGGCGGCGGTGCCTCGGACGTCGTCGATCGGCGAGGTGGCCCGCGCGGCCAGCTCACCGAAGCGGGTGAGCAGCGCGGGGGTGAGCCCGGCGTCCCAGTCGAGCTCCGCGGCGAGGAACTCCTCGGCCGCGACGGCCCGGCGGGGGGTCGGGGCGGCCGAGCCGACGCCGGTGCCGACCCGCCGCTCACCGGGGTGGAGCGCGAGCGCGAAGGAGCAGACGGCGATCACCATGGCGTTGCGGGCGCCGACCTTGGAGAAGTACTGGGGGCCGCTCGCCGGGCTCATCCAGAACGCCCGGATCAGCTCGTCGGCCTCCAGGGCGCTGTGCTTGACACCGAGGTAGAACCCGGCCGCGGGGATCATCCGCACGCCCCGGGCCGCGGACTCGACCTCGACGACGGCGTCCCCGGCGAGCAGCGGCGGGTGAGCGTCCCCCGCGGGCGAGGCGGCGCCGAGGTTGCCTCCCACGGTGCCCCGGTTGCGGATCTGCGGTGAACCGACCGTCCGCGCGGCCTGCGCCAGGCCGGGGAGCAGGTCCCCGAGCTCGGTGATCAGCCGCGCGTACGGCACGCCCGCTCCGACCCGCAGCCGTCCGTCCGCCTCACGGGTCCACCGGGCGAGCTCGGCGACCCGGTTCAGGTCAAGCAGCGCGGGCGGGCGGCGGACGTCGAAGTTGAGCTCGACCATGACGTCGGTGCCGCCCTGGATGGGAACCGCCTCGGGCAGTCCGGCCTTGGCCGCCAGGGCCTCCGCCCACGTGGCGGGCTGCAGGAACTCCATGGTCGCCGGGCCCCCCGGGGTGGAATTCGTCTGGGACATGTGAGCAGTACACACACCGCTGCCACGCCGGGTCCAGCACCGAGAACCCCCAAGTGCGGCAGAGGCCTCTCCCAGGTTTCCGTATCCAGCCACAAAGCAGGACGATCCGGACAGTCTCCCGGACTTGGCGGCGGAGCCCTGGCCGCTGACGGCGGCGGTGACGGCGGCCGGGGGAACGCTGATGGCGACACCTAAACTGGCACCACCATGACTTCTCTTTCTCTCATCGGCGGACACGTCTCCGTGACCGGTGGACTTGCCAGAGGCGGCCTGCGGTGCGCCTCGGACATCGGCGCCGAGATGATCCAGGTGTTCGTCACCAACCCCCGGGGCTGGGCGCTCGCCGCGGGCGATCCCGTCCAGGACGCCGCGCTGCGCGACTCGGGCATGCTGTCCTTCACACACGCGCCGTACCTCGTCAACATGGGTTCCCCCTCTCCGGAGACGCTGGAGAGGTCGGTGGTCACCGTACGGCACAGCCTGTTGCGCGCCCACGCGATCGGGGCCAGGGGCGTGGTGGTCCACACCGGGTCGGCGGTGAGCCAGTCCCGCGACGCCGCGATGCGCCAACTGCGCGAGCACCTGCTGCCCCTGCTGGAGGAGATCCCCGAGGATGGCCCGGATCTGCTGCTGGAGCCGATGGCCGGCCAGGGCGCGATGCTCTGCGCGACCGTCCAGGACCTCGAACCCTATCTGGCGGCCCTTGAGTGGCACCCGAAGGCGGGCGTCTGCCTGGACACCTGTCACGCCTTCGCCGCCGGTCACGACCTGTCGACCCCCGAGGGGGTCCGCGAGACCCTCGACGCCCTGCACGCGCTCGCCCCCGGGCGGCTCAGGCTGATCCACGCCAACGACTCCAAGGACGCGTGCGGCTCCAGGAGGGACCGGCACGAGAACATCGGCGCGGGCCACATCGGAGCCCTGCCCTTCGCCCTCCTGATGAGCCACCCGGTGGCCGCCGGGGTGCCGCTCTGCATCGAGACTCCGGGCGGCGCCGAGAAGCACCGCGAGGACATCGAGACGCTGAAGAAGCTCCGCGACGGCGTCCGGCCGCCGACCGGCTGAGGTCGGCGGCCTCGAAGGTGGGACGGACCGCCCGCCGTTCGCGATCCGGCCGCCCCCGTGTGGCCGGATCACGGTCCGGCCCGCGGGCTAACGCGGGCGGTCCGTCCCACCGGAGGTCGCCGGGCCCCTCCCCCGGTTCAGGGCCCGGCAGCGGGTGACCGTGTCCACTGCCACCCGGAGGGTTCCGCGCTCCAGGTCCTGTCCGAGCCTCGCGGCTCCGACTCCCCGATGCGGCGGGTTTGGCTCTCCGATGAAGGGAACACTAGAGGGACGCCCGGGGGGGCGACCCCTCCTTCACCACCGGCGCGATTAACGGTCAGTAGTCATCGACGTACGGGGGGCGACGGCGCGATGAGCGGCCCGGACCGGACGACGAGCGGTCGGCTTCCGGACCGGCGGGCCTCCACCACCCCGGACCGGCGGACCGGCGGCTACCGGGGCGAGCCGGGGGGTGGGTGGCGGTCCTGGATCTGGCGGACGAGTTGCTCGCGCACCCGCCGGGTGTGGCGGCGGCTGACCGGGAGCGTCTCCGTGCCCACCCGCAGCGTCACCCGGCCGCCGTCGAAGTTCATCTCGCTCACGTGCCGGGTCGAGACCAGCGTGCTGCGGTGCACGCGGATGAAGCCCGCCCCGGCCCAGCGGCGCTCCAGCGCGGCCAGGGACATGCGCACCAGGTAGTTGCCGTCCACGGTGTGCAGCCGTACGTAGTCGCCCTTGGCCTTGGCGAATCGGACCGCCTGCTGGGCCACGAACCGGGTACGGCCGCCCAGCTCGACCGGGATGACGTCGTCGGGGTCCGGCTCGCCGGTCGTCGCCGCCGCGCACTCCAGACGCCGTACGGCCTCCGCCAGCCGGTCGGGCCGGACGGGCTTGAGGAGGTAGTCGACCGCCTCCAGCTCGAAGGCCCGGACCGCGCAGTCCTCGTGGGCGGTGACGAACACCAGCCGGGGAGGGTTGGGGAAGCCGGCGATGAGCCGGGCCAGGTCGAGGCCGTCCAGGCCGGGCATCCGGATGTCGAGGAAGACCCCGTCGAGCCGCTCGCCCGCGCCGATCATCTGGACCATGACCTGGAGCGCGGCCACGCCGCCGGAGGCGGTCGAGACGTGCTCGATGCGGGAGTCCCGGCGGAGGAGGTAGGCCAGCTCCTCCAGCGCGGGGACTTCGTCGTCAACGGTCAGGACTCGCAACATGGCCCCACGCTGCCCGCAAACCACGCCCGCCGCAAGGGACGCGCTAACTTTAGGTAATATTTTGACTACAAATAGCTATTTCCGGCGGGGAGACTTGGGTAAGCGCAGTCGGACCGTGGTGCCCGCGCCGAGCGCGGTCTCCACCACCAGGCCGTAGTCCTTGCCGTAGATGTGCCGGAGCCGCACGTCCACGTTGGCCAGGCCGATGCCGCCCTCGCCACGCTCCTGGCGCGCGCCGTCGAGCAACAGCCTGGCCCGTTCGGGGTCCATGCCCAGCCCGTCGTCCTCGACGGTGACGTGGGCCTCGCGACCGGCGTCCCAGGCCAGCACCCGCACCTCGCCGGAACCACCGGTGGCGGCCATGCCGTGTTTGATGGCGTTCTCCACGAGCGGCTGCAGGCAGAGGAACGGGACCGGCACCGACAGCACCTCGGGCGCCACCCGGACGGTGAAGCGGAGCCGCTCACCGAACCTGGCCCGTTCCAGCAGCAGGTAGCGGTCGACGCAGTGCAACTCGTCGGCCAGGGTGGTGAAGTCCCGCTCGCGGCGGAACGCGTACCGGGTGAAGTCGGCGAAGTCCATCAGCAGCTCGCGGGCCCGTTCGGGATCGGTGCGGACGAACGAGGCGATGGTGGTCAGCGAGTTGTAGATGAAGTGCGGGGAGATCTGCGCGCGCAGCGCCCGCGTCTCGGCCTCCATCGCCCGCTGCCGCGAGGAGTCGAGTTCGGCCAGTTCCAGCTGGCAGGAGACCCAGCGGGCCACCTCGGTGACGGTGCGGACCAGCGCGGGGCCCACCTCGGCGTCGTAGGCGGCCAGCGCGCCGACCACCCGGCCGTCCACGGTGAGCGGCACGATGGCCGCGGCCCGGATCGCGCACCCCGGCGTGCCGCAGGTGAGCGCGCCCCCGGTCACCACCCGCGAGCGGCCCGAGGAGAGCACGGTGCGGGCGTGCTCCGGCGCGTGATCGCGGTGGCAGTCCGCCTCGCCGTCCCAGGCGAGCACTCCGTCGGCGTCCGTGACAGCGATCGCGCTGGTGCCCAGGAGCGTGCGCAGGTGGCGGATCGCCTTGCGGGCGGAGTCGCGCGTCAGGCCGGCGCGCAGTGACGGAGCCGCCAGCGCGGCGACGTGGAGGGTGGCGAAGGTGGTCTCGTCCGGCAGGCCGCCTCCCCCCGAATGGCGTGGAGAGGCCTGTCGCCGGCGGGGCAGGATGAATCCCAGGAGAGTGCTGACGGCGCAGAGCAGCGCCCAGACACTGGTCGACATGCGGAAAACCGTAGTCAACCCCGGCTGTCAATCAGGGGAGAATACCGATCACGGTGGCCCTTCACCCGGTTCCTCCTGATAGGAGTAACGCTGCTCCCGCCAGGGGTCGGCGACGTTGTGATAGCCGCGCTCCTCCCAGAAGCCGCGCCTGTCCTCCAGGAGATACTCCACGGCGCGCACCCACTTGACGCTCTTCCAGGCGTACAGGTGCGGGACGACCACCCGGACGGGGAAACCGCGCTCCGGGGAGATGGGCCTGCCGTCCAGCTCCAGGGCGAACAGCGTGTGGGGGCCGGCGAAGTCGCTCATCCGCACGTTGGCGCTGTAGCCGTACTCGGCCCAGATCATCACGTGCCTCACCTCCGGGGCGGGCGGAGCCAGCTTCATCAGGGTCTCCGCGGACACCCCCCGCCACTCGTTTCCCATGATCGAGAACTTCGTGACGCAGTGGAAGTCCGCGATGACCGTGGTGCGCGGCAGTTCGGAGAACCGCTGCCAGTCGAACCGGTGCGCCCCGCCCGAGGCGGTCGCCCCCATGACCTGGAACTCCCACGTCGCCGGCCGGAAGGTGGGCACCCGCCCGTAGTGGATCACCGGGTGTCCCCGGGGGACGTACTGACCGGGAGGCAGGCGGGTCTCCTCCCCTGAAGGTTCGGACTGCTCCACCACCACTCCCCTCGCCGGTTCACCGGTTCCGACTACAGGGGGCAATCCTGCCATCGCGCCTCCAGCTCGTCGGCGGCGGCCACCTGGTAGCGGCCCCGGACCGCCGAGGCGGTCCCGGCCGTGCGCTACTATTGCCCGCGATGCGTACTGCGTTCTGGTTTTGGTATGGCGACGGACCCGTGGGTCGGACCGTTCGCCGCCAGATGCTGCGCTGACAGCCAGGCGAACGGAAGGCCCCGGGTCCGGATTACGGACCCGGGGCCTTCTGCTTTCACGGACCCCTTGGTCGAACAATCGGAGGAGAGACATGGTCATCGTCATGGGCCCCGACGCCACGCAGAATGACGTCGAGGCGATCGTCGAGGTCATCGGCACGGCGGGCGGCGACGCGTTCGTCAGCCGGGGGGTGAGCCGTACGATCATCGGCCTGGTGGGCGACGTCGACCAGTTCAGCGCGCTCGACCTGGGCGGGATGCGCGGGGTGGCCGACGTGATGCGGGTGACGACCCCGTACAAGCTGGTGAGCCGGGACAACCATCCCGAGCGGTCCACGGTCCGGGTCGGCGGCGTGCCGATCGGCCCCGGCACGGTCACCCTGATCGCCGGCCCGTGCGCGGTGGAGACTCCGCAGCAGACCCTGCAGGCCGCCGAGATGGCAAAGGCCGCCGGGGCCACCCTGCTCCGTGGCGGCGCCTACAAGCCGCGCACCTCTCCCTACGCCTTCCAGGGGCTGGGCGAGGCGGGGCTGCGCATCCTCGCCGACGTGCGCGAGCAGACCGGGCTGCCCGTGGTGACCGAGGTCGTGGACGCCCACGACGTCGAACTGGTCGCCTCCTACGCGGACATGCTGCAGATCGGCACCCGCAACGCGCAGAACTTCGCGCTGCTGCAGGCGGTCGGCGGGATCGGCAAGCCGGTCATGCTCAAGCGCGGTATGAACGCCACCATCGAGGAGTGGCTGATGGCCGCCGAGTACATCGCCCAGCGCGGCAACCTCGACATCGTGCTGTGCGAACGCGGCATCCGCACCTTCGAGACCGCGACCCGCAACACCCTCGACATCTCCGCGGTCCCGCTCGCCCAGCGCCTGTCCCACCTGCCGGTCATCGTCGACCCGTCCCACTCCGGCGGCCACCGGACCCTGGTCCTCCCGCTCACCCGCGCCGCCATCGCGGTCGGCGCCGACGGTGTGATCATCGACGTCCACCCCCACCCCGAGCAGGCTCTCTGCGACGGCCCCCAGGCCCTGGTCGACGGCGACCTGGCCGAGCTCGCCGAGGTGATGCGCGACTTCCCGCCGCTGCTCGGCAAGACCGCGACCGGCGACGCCCTCACCTCCGCCTGATCCCCCTCCGCCTCATCCGCCCCTCCGCCCGACCTCCGTCCACGCCCCCGTCACGGGCGTCCGTGTTCGCGGGTACGGCCGGCGCCACAGGCCGCCGGCCGTACTCACCAGTAACCATACTCATGGGTAACTAAGTATTTCCCCCCACGCGCGACACCGGGCCCGGCGTGAACCCTTGATTCCATGACCAAAGCGATTCAGGTGAGGCACACCAACGCCTTCTACCTCCAGTCGGTCCTGTCCTTCGGCGTCTCCGTCTCGGCGGTCGCCGTCGGGCTCGTCTACCTCCCGGTCGAGACCTGGGTCCGGGCCTTCCTGGCCATCGGCGTGCTGTACGTCGTCACCTCGACCTTCACCCTGGCCAAGTGCGTCCGCGACCGCCAGGAGCTCACCGACGTCACCACCCGCGTCGACCAGGCCCGCCTGGAGAAACTCCTCACCGAGCACGACCCCTTCAAAGTCGACTGATCTCTCTCGGCCCGGGGCGGGTCAACGGTCGAGTTTGTATTCCTGGAGGGAACCGGCCAGCTGGACGGCGAGCTCCTCGGCGTCGAGGCGGCGCTCGATCTGCTTCAGATCGGCGATCTTCGCGGCGGTCTCGGCCCGGCGGGGGGCCAGGAGGGTGCAGCAGTCCTCGTCGGGGAGCTCGGAGATCTCCAGGGTCCCGATGCGGCGGGCCTCGGCCATGATCTCGGTCTTGTCGAGGCCGATGAGCGGGCGCAGGATCGGCAGGTCGACCGCGTCGTCCTGGGCGGTGATGTTCTGCAGGGTCTGGGAGGAGACCTGGCCCAGGGAGTCACCGGTGATCAGCGCTCTGGCCCTGAGCCGGCGGGCGACCTCCTCGGCGGTCTTGAGCATCAGACGGCGCTGGGAGATGACGGCGAGCCGCTCCTGACCGGAGGCCTTGATGGACTGCTGGGCCTTACCGAAGGGGACGACCCACAGGCGGGACCTGCCCTGGAACCTGTCCAGCGCCCGGACCAGCGCGTACGCCTTGTAGATGGACTCCGACGTGGTGAACGGGATGCCGGAGAAGTGCAGGAAGTCGACCCGCAGGCCGCGGCGCATCATCCGGTAGGCCGCCACCGGGGAGTCGATGCCGCCGGACATCAGCACCAGGCCGCGGCCGCTGGTGCCGACCGGAAGGCCGCCCTGACCGGGCTGCCCGCCGGTGAAGACGAACACCTCGTCGCGGTCCACCTCGACGGAGACCACCAGGCCGGGGTTCTTCAGGTCGACCGGCAGACCGTAGATGTCGTTGAGCTCCCCGCCGACCGAGCGGTCGAGCTCCATCGAGGTGAGCGGGAAACGCTTGTCGCGGCGGCGGGAGCGGACCGCGAAGGAGACACCGCGTCTGACGTCCTCCCGGTCGGCCAGCAGCTCGATCGCGGCCTTGGTGACCGCCGAGGGGTCCTTGGCGACCCGCCAGGCCCGGTGGATCCAGACCAGACCGGGAACGTAGCCGACGCGCTCGGCGACCGCGTCGGCACGCTCGACGCCGGAGCCCTCGGGGAGGAAGAGGGCGATGACACCGTGCCGCTGCCGTACGTCCACCTTGAAGTCGAGGTCCTTGAGGGCCGCCTTGATGTTGGCCTGCAGGGTGCGCTCGAAGATCTCGCGGTTGTTTCCCTTGAGGACGACCTCGCCCAGTTTGAGCAGAACGCAGGGCTCGCCCAAGGCGGACATGGTCATGGTGCAACCTCCGGTGGAGCTCTGAGGGGAATGTGGGGCTATCGCCAAGTGTCGCGCGCGATCGGGTAAAGGCAATGCCCGCGCCTGTAACTTTAGTCGGCCCTACGACTCGTCAAGTCCTTGCTCTATGGCGTAGCGGACCAGCTCGACGCGGTTGTGGAGCTGCAGCTTGTTCAGCGTGTTCTGGACGTGGTTCTGCACGGTCCGATGGGAGAGCACGAGACGCTCGGCGATCCGTCTGTACGACAGGCCCTTGGCGACCAGGCGGAGCACCTCGGTCTCCCGCTCGGTCAGGCGCGGCCCGGCGGCGGGGACGGGCTGGGCGGCCAGCCTGCGGTACTCCCCCAGCACGAGCCCGGCGAGCCCCGGGGTGAACACCACATCGCCCTCGGCGGTGCGCCGGACCGCGTCGAGGAACTCCTCCTTGCTCGCCGATTTCAGCAAATATCCGGATGCGCCTGCCTTGACGGCCTCCAGCACGTCCTCCTGCTCGCCACTGGCCGACAGCACCAGCACCCGGGGCTGCGGCTCGGCGGCGGCCAGCCGCCTGGCCACCTCCACCCCGGGCAGATCGGGCAGCCGCAGGTCCAGGACGACCAGTTCGGGCCGGGCCGCGGCGAGCACGCGGAGCGCCTGGCGGCCCTCGCCGACGGCCGCCACGACCTCGTATCCGGCCTCGGTCAGATCCCTGGCCACGCCGTCCCGCCACATCGGGTGGTCGTCCACCACCATCACACGCATCCGACAAGCCTATTGAGGCCGCCCGGCCACCGGAACGGACATCTCGACCTCGGTTCCCTCGCCGGGGACGGAGAACACGGTGACCGTGCCGCCCAGATCGGCGATCCGGCCCCTGATGGACTGGGCGACGCCGAGCCGCCCACCGGCGGCGGCCTCCTCCAGGCGCCCCGGGGGAATGCCCGGCCCCTCGTCCCTGACGGTCACGGTGACCACGCTCCCCTCGCCCTCGGCGAAGACCCAGGCGGGGGCCTGCGGGCCACAGTGCCTGGTGACGTTGTCCAGGGCGGCGCCGACGGCCGCGGCCAGCTCCCCGGCCGCGGCCGCGGGCAGGGTCAGCGGCGTCGCCGGGGCCGAGACGGTGACCGAGGCGGAGCCGTACACCTGGAGCAGGGCGCGCAGGTCGGCGGTTCCGGCGGCGGACGGCTCCGGGCGGAGCCTGACCAGCTCGCGCAGCGCCGTCTCCTGCTCCCCGGCGAGCCTGCCCAGCTCGGCCGCCTCTCCGCCGATCTCCTGCCCCCGGCGCTGGACCAGGGCGAGCACCTGGAGCACCGAGTCGTGGATGCCCCGGGCGATCCGCTCACGCTCCCGCCCGGCGACCTCGATCTCGATCGCCCGCTGAAGGCGCTCCTCCGCCCGCCTCGCCAGCCGGGCGACGTGCCCCACCAGCACTCCCGCGAGGAAGAGCAGCACGGTCCCGTTGATCGGCAGGGTCTCGAAGTCCGGCCCGCGCACGCCGCGGAGCCAGAGGTCGGCCAGTGAGACGATCAGGGCGGCCACGGCTCCCGCCCGCCGCCCGCCGTACACGCCCCAGGCCAGCACGGCGCCACCCATCCAGGTACCGGTGATCGGCAGGCTGCCCGCCCGGTAGACGCCCTGCACCAGCGGGGTGGCGAGCAGACAGCCCAGCGTGACGAGCATGTCGGCGACGAGCAGCGGCCGGCCGCGGAGCTCCTCGACCGAGTAGGCGAAGACCGTCGCCACGGTCCAGAGGGCCATGAAAGCGATGACCAGCCAGCCGGTCGCCGGGTGGGCGTACCCCCCGGCGCGGATGAGCAGAACCGCCGCGTATCCGAGAGAGGCGACACGGAAGACCGCGACGGTCCGCCAGAACGGACCCTCTATTCCCGTCACGGCCCCGACCCTACCGTCGTGCTGGACGGTGCCTACCTGTAATAATGCACCGATTTCCCGCTGATGGAGAACTAGAACATGTCCCATGTAGACCACTTCTCATACGGCCTGCTCACCCCCGTACTGGCATATCTCATGTCGGCCGTCGGGTGCATGCTCGGCCTTTTGCTCACCGCCAAGGCCAGGACGGCCACGGGGTCGGCCCGGGCGCGCTGGCTGATCGGCGGAGCCCTGTCCATCGGAGGCACCGGCGTCTGGGTCATGCACTTCATCGCCATGATGGGCTTCGCCGTGGGCGGCGGCCGGATCCGCTACGACGTGCCCCTGACGATCGGCTCGGCGGTCCTGGCGATGATCGTCGTCGGCGCCGGCCTGTTCCTGGTCTCCCGGGGAAACGCGGGGTTCGGCGCGCTCCTGCTCGGCGGGGTGCTCGCCGGTCTCGGTGTGGCCGGGATGCACTACCTCGGCATGTTCGCGATGAACATGTCGGCACACGTCTCCTACGACCCGGCGCTGGTCGCGCTCTCGGTGGTGATCGCGATCGTCGCCTCCACCGTGGCGCTCTGGTTCACCCTGCGGGTCAACGGCGCGCCCGCCACCGGCGGCGCGGCACTGATCATGGCGGTCGCGATCTCCGGTATGCACTACGTCGGCATGTTCGCGCTGGAGGTGCAGCCCCGCGTCTCCACCGTGCCGGTCACCGGCGCGCGCGGCGTCGACTTCCTGCTGCCCGTGCTGTCCGTGGTGAGCCTGCTCACGCTCGGCCTGCTGCTGGCCGTCATCCTGTCGCCCTCGGAGCAGGAGATGCGCGACGACGCCGAGCTGATCGCCCAGCTGGAGCACCTGCGCGACGGGCGGCCGGGCGCACCGGCGGCCCCCGCCGAGACGCCGAGGCGCCCCTCGCTGTTCGACTCCACCGGCGATTGACGGGAGGACGAGGGGTTGATGTACGGCTTGCGTCATCGCGGGCCGCTCAGCCGAGACGCAAGCCGTACACGGAGGGGGTTACAGGCGGCCAGCCGCCCATGACACGAAGCTAGGGCCGGGCGCTTGCAGAACGTTTGCAAGGCGATAGGGGGCCGCCGCGGCCTTCGACCGGGGGGACTCCCCTCGTCACGCCCGGAGGCCCCGGGTGTCAGCCGAAGAAGACCTCGGCCTCCTCGTATCGGCTGACCGGCACGGTCTTCAGCTCCTTGGTGGCCTCGTCGAGGCCTACCGTGACCACGTCGGTGCCGTGCAGCGCGACCATGGCGCCGAAGCGGCCCTCGTGCACGGCGTCG
The DNA here is from genome assembly GCF_053601935.1 of Streptosporangium sp. NPDC004631. NCBI lineage: Bacteria > Bacillati > Actinomycetota > Actinomycetes > Streptosporangiales > Streptosporangiaceae > Streptosporangium > Streptosporangium sp. NPDC004631. The sequence continues at coordinate 21,474 of NZ_JBSGCR010000010.1, forward strand.
ATGGCGTGCAGGCCGAACCGGGTGGCGAGCACCCGGTCGAAGGCCGTGGGCGTGCCGCCGCGCTGGATGTGACCGAGCACGGTGGTGCGGGCCTCCTTGCCGGTCCGCTTCTCGATCTCCTTGGCGAGCCTCTCCCCGATGCCGCCGAGCCGGACGTGGCCGAAGGAGTCGAGCTCGCCCGCCTGCAGGGCGGTCTGCCCCTCGATCGGGTGGGCGCCCTCGGCCACCACGATGATCGGCGCGTAGCGGGTCTTGAACCGGGACTCCACGTAGGCGCAGACCCGGTCGATGTCGAAGGGCTTCTCCGGGATGAGGATGACGTTGGCGCCGCCGGCCATGCCCGCGTGCAGGGCGATCCAGCCCGCGTGGCGGCCCATGACCTCGCAGATCAGGGCGCGATGGTGGGACTCGGCGGTGGTGTGGAGCCGGTCGATGGCCTCGGTGGCGATGTTGACCGCGGTGTCGAAGCCGAAGGTGTAGTCGGTGGCGTTGAGATCGTTGTCGATCGTCTTCGGCACGCCGACGACCCGCACGCCCTTGTCGAAGAGCTGCTTGGCGACGCCGAGCGTGTCCTCGCCGCCGATGGCGATCAGCGCGTCGACCCCGTTCGCCGCCAAATTGTCCTTGATCTTCTCAACGCCGCCCTCGATGGTCATCGGGTTGGTCCGCGACGAGCCGAGGATCGTGCCGCCACGCGGCAGGATGCCCCGCACGGCCTGGATGTCCAGCGGCATGGTGTCGCCTTCGAGCGGCCCGCGCCAGCCGTCGCGGAATCCGACGAACTCATAACCGTAGACGCCGGCGCCCTTGCGCACGACGGCGCGGATAACGGCGTTCAGGCCGGGGCAGTCGCCGCCCCCGGTAAGCACTCCAACACGCATGACATCCTCCGACAGTGGTTCCGCGGCAAAGTGGTGGTTGCGAGACAAGATGGCCAGACTAAGCGGGGTAGCGCGGCCGGCGGGGGTCCCGGCCGCCGACGCACCGCATTCTGCCCACAGAAGAGGCCAATGGTCTAGACCAAAATGAAGGAGTCCTCCTATGTCCGTTCTCGCCATCGACGCCGGCACGACGGGGGTCACCGCGCTCGTCGTGACCGAGGACGGCCGTGTCGACTCCCGGGGGTACCGGGAGTTCGCCCAGTACTTTCCCGAACCCGGCTGGGTGGAACATGTTCCGGAGGAGATCTGGCAGGCCACGCTGGCCGCCTGCCGTACCGCGCTGGACCGGGCGAGCACCGTCCCGTCCTGCGTGGGGATCACCAACCAGCGCGAGACCGTCGTCCTGTGGGACTCCGCCACCCTCGCCGCGACCCGCCCGGCGATCGTCTGGCAGGACCGCCGCACGGCGGAGATCTGCGCGCGACTGCGCGAGGCGGGGCACGAGCCCGGGGTGGCCGCGCTGACCGGGCTGCGGTTGGACCCGTATTTCACCGCTTCCAAGCTTACCTGGCTGGGTGAGCACGACCCCAGGTCATGGTCGGCCGTGACCTCGGGAAACGCCGTCGTGGGCACGGTCGACTCCTATCTGGTGGCGCGGCTGACCGGCGGCGCCCGGCACGTCACCGACGCCTCCAACGCCTCCCGCACACTGCTGTACGACCTCCGGGCCGGCGGGTGGTCGGCGGAGCTGTGCGAGCTGTTCGGGGTGCCTGTGGGCGCTCTGCCGGAGATCGTGCCGAACCACGGTGAGATCGGCCGGACCGACCCCGCCGCCTTCCTCGGCCTGGACCTGCCGATCGGCGGCATGGCCGGCGACCAGCAGGCCGCGCTGTTCGGGCAGACCTGCTTCTCCCCCGGCGACGTGAAGTGCACCTACGGGACGGGATCCTTCGTCCTGATCAACACCGGGGCCGAGCCCGTCAGGTCCGACGCCGGACTGCTGACCACCGTGGCCTGGCAGACCCCGTCCGGCGAGATCACCTACGCCCTGGAGGGCTCGATCTTCGTCACCGGCGCCGCCGTGCAGTGGCTCCGCGACGGGCTGGGGCTGATCGACACCGCGCAGGAGTCCGAGGCCCTGGCGCGCACGGTCCCCGACAGCGGCGGCGTGGTGTTCGTGCCCGCGCTGACCGGTCTCGGCGCGCCGCACTGGGACCCCGGCGCCCGGGGCACCGTGCTCGGCATCACCCGGGGCACCACCCGCGCCCACCTGGTCCGCGCGACGCTGGAGGCGATCGCGTTCGAGGTGCGCGACGTGGTGGAGGTCATGACCGGCGCGGCGGGCCTGCGGGTGCCCACGCTGAAGGCGGACGGCGGCGCCAGCGGCAACGACCTGCTCATGCAGCTCCAGGCCGACCAGCTCGGCACTCCGGTCGAGCGGCCCGCGGTCCGGGAGACCACCGCGCTGGGGGCGGCGTTCCTCGCAGGGCTCGGCACCGGCGTCTGGTCCTCCACGGACGAGCTGCGCGAGACCTGGAGCCTGGAGCGGCGTTTCGAGCCCGGCGTTCAGGACGGCACGGCGTACGCCCGCTGGCTGAAGGCGGTGGACCGGGCCCGCTCGTGGGTGTAGTGCGATCCGTGCCTCCGGTGGCCGTCACGGTCGGGCCGGCCGTCAGGGGCGCGGCCCTCGTCACGGCGGCGGTCGCGGTCACCGTCGCGGCGGCCGTCCGGGCGGCCGTCGCGGTCACGGTGGCCGTCGCGCCCGCGGAGGGGGCCGGCCAGGCCCAGGGGCGTGAGGTTGTCCCGGGCCGGGTGCTCGTGCGCGGCCGGACCGGCGGCGAAGGCCCGCAGAATGTTCGTGGTGGCCCTGCGGACGAAGAGTCCCGCCCGGTCGGTGACGCCGTGGCCGCAGCGGGAGCCGCGCATCGCGCACACCCAGCGCATCGTGCCGGAGCTGAACACCCCGGCACCGCTCGGCGCGGTGTAGTAGGCGCTGTGCGCGGTGGTGGCCCGGCCGCCGCAGTCGACCGGGGAGATCGACAGGATCTCCATCGGGCGGGGCACCCCCGGGAGGACCTCGTCGGTCTCCACCCCGGCCATGCCCGGGAAGGCGGTACCGCGTCTGACCCCGGTCCCCTCGAAGATCCAGCTGTCGGCGCGGTGGACCACATAGGCGGCCTCGGCGGGGAAGCAGTTGTACATCGGGCCGGTCAGCGAGCTCTCCGGCTCGCTCTCGCGCCACCGGTCGGTGGTCGGGTCCTCCGCCGCGTCCTTGTGGCAGACGATCATGCGGTCGCGGCCCATCGGCGTCGCGGCGAACCGGATCCGCCAGTAGACGGCGTTGGCACCGAGGAAGGCGACGTTGGTGCCGTGGTCGCGGGCGGCCTCCACGGTGCGGCGCATGCGGGTCGACCAGTACTCGTCGTGGCCCAGGGAGACCAGGCCCCGGGCGCCGTCGAGAACACGCGGATCGCTTTCGAGCTCCAGGTTGGTGATGTAGGCCAGCGGGACGCCGCTGTGCTCGGCGACCTCGATCGCGTCGCGCTCCAGGTCCAGGAAGAGCCGGGCGCCCGAGGTGTCGTAGGGACGGTCGAAGCTGACCGCGCGGGACCTGTCCTCGAAACCGCCGGGACCCAGGTAAAGGCTGCGACCGCCCCAGAGGTTGTACGCCTGCCAGGTGGTGACCGCGTTGACGACGACCACGCGCCCCTGGGTCGAGGCGGACCTGACCGTGAGCGGGACGTAGCGCTGACCTCCGGTGGCGGCGTCCAGCCGGATCAGGTAGGAGCCCTCGGGCCAGCCGGTGGTGTCCACCTCGGGACCCGGCCGCCAGTGACCGGCGGTCACCGCCCGGGTCGCGGCGATCGTCCTGGACCGCTCCTGCCTCTCCCCGGGGGTCTTGGCCGACTCCCAGACCATCCGGGCGCCGGCTCCGCCGTACCAGCCCATCCGGAAGGCCCGGGCGGTGTAGTGGTCGGCGGTGGTCGAGACGTACAGCCGGAACGGCTCACCCGGTAGCACGCTCACCCGGTCGGCGAAGCCCTCGATCTCGTGTTCGGCACCGCGGTTGGTCACCCGCCAGCGCGGATCGCCCTCCTTGGCGTTCTCCGCCACGGTGGCGTTGCCGGGGGTGCCGGTCGGGGCGGGGACGGCGGTCGCGCCGGGCGCGCCCGCGGCCCCGGCGCCCGCCGGGGTGGGGTTCTCCACCGGAGAGGCCGGGGAGGCCAGGGAGGAGGGCACCGGTGAGGGCAGGCCCGCAGGCGAGGGGATCGCCGCGGGCGGGCCGGGTGCGCGGTCGGCGACGACGGCGCAGCCGACGACCACCGCGGTCGCCGTCAGTGTGATCGCCAGATGCGTGGACGCTCGGAACATGGTCACCAGCATGACCCCCCACAGGGCCTCTCACCTGCGACTTGGCCGGTTCTTGGCCGCACCACGGCCCCACGACGGCCCCGATGCGGGCTCGGGATGGGCTCAGGGCGGGATCAGGAGAGCGGCAGCACGCAGGTGGGGGTGTCGACCGCGAACACCTCCGCGCCCGGCCGGGGGATCCCGTCCTTCAGCTCCAGTACGGCGACGCCGCCGGAACGCTGGTTGGCCACGTACATCCGGCCGTCGGCGACGGCGAAGTGCCTGGGCCAGACCCCGCCGCAGGCGACCTCCGCGATCGGGTCCAGGGTGAGCGGGGAGAGCACCGAGATCGTGTCGGGCCCCCGGTTGGCGACGTAGACGAGCCCGTCGGACACCTCCAGGTGCGAGGGGCGGTTACCGCAGGCGGCGCCCGAGGTGGTGGCGGCGACGGCCCGGACCTCGCGCCAGCCGTCGTCGTAGACGCGGACCGTGCCGTCCGACTCCCCGGTCACGTACCAGTGGTCCCCGGAGCGGGCCATGTGCCGGGGGCCCATCCCCCGGGCCAGCGGTACCGGGCCCTCGGGGTGCGGCGCCACCTGACCTTCGACCAGGTAGCGGCGGATCTCGTCGGCGCCCAGGTCGGCCACGTACAGCACGCCGTCGGGGCCGAAGACGGCCTGGTGGGCGTGGGCGCCGGCCCGGTAGGGGAAGGTCCGCACCTCGCAGGTCAGGAGACCGAGTCCGTCGATCCGGTGCACGGTCACCGTGCCGTCGCCGTAGTTGGCCACCGCGAGCAGCGTGCCGGACGGGTCGACGGCCAGGTGACAGGGGAACGAGCCGCCGCTCGGCCGCTGGGCCAGGGGGACCGGCGCGCCGCGCCCGGCGCGGGCGAAGACGCCGACCGTGCCCCGCTCGCCCTCTCCCACGGCGTACAGGATCGGCAGCCGGGGGTGGGCGGCGAGGAACGACGGGCCCGAGGCCGGGGTGCCGCCGAGCCGCGCGAGGCTTCCCAGCTCCACAACGGTGATCCCCACCCCGGATCCCCCGGTGTCCGGGGTGTACCCGCCGATGTACGCAAGCTCAGCCATCATGCTCCCGCCGCCGGATCGGGCGGTCCGCGCCGCCCGAAGACTCGTCATCCGTTCTCGACCAGTCTGCGAACCTAGCGCAGTCATCCCCCAGGCTGGACACGGGTGTCCCACGGACGGCTTCATCGCCGGACAAGACCAGTCCTGTGCGGAGAGCATGGTACTTAGGCGTTTTGATTGACCAGGTCAATGGAACGGCTGATTCTGTCAGGTATGGACAACCTTCTCGCGGAGGTCCGCGCGTTCAACCGCTTCTACACCGAGGTCATCGGCCTGCTCCAGCAGGGTCTTCTGGACAGCCCCTTCTCCCTCACGGAGGTGAGGGTGCTGTTCGAGCTCCACCTGCGGGACCGTATGGAGACCGGTGAGCTGCGGCGGCTGCTGGAACTGGACTCCGGATACCTCAGCCGGATGCTCGGGCGGTTCGAGAAGGACGGCCTGCTCGTGCGGGAGCGGTCGGCCGCCGACGCGCGGCGGCAGATCATCCGGCTGACCGGGGCGGGCAGGGACACGTTCGCCACCCTCGACGAGCGCTCGGCGGCGCAGGTGCGGAACCTGCTGGAAGGGGCGACCGAGGAGGACCGGCGGCGGCTGGCGGCGAGCATGGCCACGATCCGGGAGATCCTCACCCGGGCCCGGAAGGCGGAGCCGTACGTCATCCGCCCGCTGCGTTCGGGGGATCTCGGCTGGACGGTGTACCGGCACGGCGTGCTCTACAGCCGGGAGTACGGCTGGGGCCAGGACTTCGAGGCGCTGGTGGCCAGGATCGTGGCCGACTACGGGGACGCCCACGACCCGCTGCGCGAGGCCGGATGGATCGCCGAGTTGGACGGCGAGCGGGTGGGGTGCGTCTTCTGCGTGCGCAAGGACGACGAGACGGCCCAGCTGCGGATGCTGCTGGTGGAGCCGTCCGTCCGGGGGACCGGGATCGGCCGGCGGCTCGTCGAGGAGTGTCTGCGCTTCGCCAGGACCGCGGGCTACCGGCGGATGATGCTCTGGACCCGGGACGTGCTGACCGGGGCCCGGAGGATCTACCGCACCGCGGGCTTCCGGCTCGTCGAGGAACAGGCCGCCGACGGCGTCGTCGAGGAGATCTGGGTTCTGGACCTGTGACCGACGGACCTGTGACCGACCGGCGCCGACTGCCGGTCGGTGAAACGGGCCGGTCAGCGGCGGAACGGCCCGGCGACCTCGTAGGTGAAGCCGTCGGTCCCGGCGGGGTCACCGAGGACACCACGCTGGGAGGAGAAGTACAGGCGGCTGCCGTCCGGTGAGAAGGCGGGACCGGTGATCTCCGACTTGAGGTGACCGTCGAGCCGGAGGAACGGGGCGACCGTCCGGTCGGGGGTGATCAGGTTGATCTCCATGTTGTCGCCGTCCTCGGCGACGTAGAGATCTCCACCGGGGGTGCCGGTGAGGTTGTCCACGCCTTTCAGCGGGGCGTCGGCGTCATAGACGACCTCCAGACGCTGGCGCTCGGCGTCGTAGCCCCAGACCCGGTTGTCCACCTTGGTGGTGAAGAAGCAGACGCCGTCGGCGTAGTAGCAGCCCTCTCCTCCCTGGAAGTGACCGGCCTCGTCCACCTGGTAGCGGGTCATCTCCCGCACCGCGGCGGGGTCGGACACCCGCTTCCAGATCACCGGCCCGGTGTCGGAGTCGGAGTCGACGCAGAGCACCTCCAGCCGTCCCGACGTCAGGCTGCCCCAGCGGTTGGGGCGGAAGCGGTAGAAGCAGCCGTCCCGCTCGTCCTCGGTCATGTAGACCACCTGCCGGACCGGGTCGCAGGCGGCGGCCTCGTGCTTGAACCTGCCCATGGCCAGGCGGGGCAGCGCGGTGCGCACGCCGTATGGATCGCACTCGAAGACCCGCCCGCGCGAGGTCTCCTCGCACGACAACCAGGTGTTCCACGGAGTACGTCCACCGGCGCAGTTGAGCGTGGTGTCCGAGAGAATGCGATAGGCGCCGCGGATGGTGCCGTCGGACCCGAACTTGATCGCGCTCGCCCCACCGTGCAACGGGATCTCCGAGTTGGACACGTAGATCCAACCGTCTCCGTCGGGGAAGCAAGCACCACCGTCCGGAGCGGGGTGCCAGAGCATCCCACCGACCCGGTTGCCGGTGCGGGCGACGACCCTGCCGGTAAACCCGTCCGGAAGGGCGAGCCCGTTGGCGTCGGGTGCGCCGAGCGGGCCATAGGGGCTGTCCCCCTGCGGCGAGATGGCGCGGGCGGCGTCCTGCCAGAGCGATCCGGCCAGGGCCGTCCCGATGGCCAGACCTCCCGCGCGCACGAATGTTCGACGAAGCATTGTGTCTCCTCACTGCCTTGACAGTGCATGACAAGCGAGTTGACGGTACACGACAAATCCATTGAATTCAGGTGAACGACGCGACTTCCGGGGCCCAAACTTTACGGCCCCCAGAGGGCAAACATTGCCCAAAACAGGTCGCCCTATCGTCAAGATCCTCATTATCCGGCGCTGGTGCGTCCAGAGTGGGATCACATCGCCGTCAGACCGGGAGAACCGTTGAACGAAGGACTCGCGTTCGCGAATCCGATCTTCGAGACCGCCCCCCGGGTGGGTGCCCGCAGAGCTCTGATCTTCCTCGACGCACCGTCCGGCCCCCTGTCCGGCCCCCCGCCCGCCGCCTCCCCCGGTCCGGCCCCGGCGTCCCCGCCCGCCGCGCCGCCCACCGTCCAGACGACCCCGGCAGCCGAGACGGCCCGGACCGCTCCAGCACCCCCGGCGGTCCCGGCGACCACCCGGGCGACCGCGCCGACGCCTCCGCCTGCCACGACGCCCACCCTGACACCGGCCGTGACACCGGCCACGACACCGCCAACGCCAACGCCGGCGCTGGCCGTCTCACGGCCGGACGCGCGCCTGGCGAGCGTGCTCCGCGCGGAGGGCTACACGGTGGACGCCGAGCACAGCCGGGGCGCGGAGGCCGACGGCGAACGGGTCTGGGAGTTTCTCAGGTCGGCGCAGGAGCGGGACCTGCTGGTGATCCGGCTGCCCGCCGACGACGGCTGGACCTCCGGGCAGCTCGGATCGATGATCGGCGCGTTCGGCCGGCAGGTCGGCCGGTCGCTGGCCGCGGCCGTACTACTGATCGTGGACTTCGGCTGGAGCGCCCTCGACGAATCCGCGGAGCCGGTCAGGCAGCTGGCCGTGGCGGGAGAGCCCCGGGTGGTCGCGGCGGCCCTCACCCTGACACTGCGGTTCGACGAGACGCTCCCCGGCCCGGTGCGCAGCCTGACCGAGGTCCTCACCGAGGGCCTGGTGACCCGAGCCGCCGACCTCGACGGCGACGGAGTGATCACCGTGGGCGAACTGCACGGCTACGCGCTCCGCCACTACGCGACCGCCTCAGCCGCCCGCACCCCCATCCTGATCACCTACGGCGCCGTCACGGACGTCGCGCTGACCCGGGCCGGGGACCGGTCCGCCGCGCCCCCCGCCGCCTTCGCCCAGGCCGTGGCCCGGCTCGGCGAGCCCACCCCACCGGCGTCGGGCGTCGAGATCGTCCAGCGGATCTACGAGCTCCACCTGAGCGAGCCGGCCAGGGAACTGCTGCGCAGGGCCTCCCTCCTGGACGAGGACGAGTCCGTGGACGAGGTCTTCGGCGACGCCTCCGAGCTCAGGGAGTGGGGGCTGCTCGGCGAGACGGCCACGTTCGTCCACCCGGACGTGCGGGCCTTCGGCTACTCGCGGCTGTCGGCCGCCGAGAGCGCCCAGATCTCCGCGGTACTGCGCCGCAGACGGGCCGGGCTGCGGGCCGTACAGCCGAGGACCCGGCTCACCGCCGACCGGTGGACCACGGAGGACCGGCTCGGGCACCGGGTCTACGCCGAGGCCATCGCCGCGTTCGTCCGCCACCCCGAGACCCGCCCGCCGCTCACCATCGGCGTCAAGGGACCGTGGGGCGCCGGGAAGACCTCCCTGATGCGGATGATCCAGGACCTGCTGGACCCCGGAGCCGCGGGAGAGGAGCCCGCCGAGATCCATCTGCCCGGCTCCCACCCGGACAGAGCCCTGACCAACGGGGAGGTGCTGGCCAGGGCCAGACGGCGCCCCCGGGAGAGCGCGGGGCGGGCGGTGCCCGGCCCCCTGCCGGTACGGCGGGCCGACTGGCGGCCGACCGTCTGGTTCAACCCGTGGATGTACCAGAACGGCGAGCAGGTCTGGGCCGGGCTCGCCCACGAGATCATCAGCCAGGTCACCGAACGGCTGCCCCGCATCGAGCGGGAGCGGTTCTGGCTGGAGCTCAACCTCACCAGGGTCGACCGGGAGGCGGTGCGCCGGCGCGCCTACCACCTGGTGATGACCCGTCTCGCCCCGCTCGCGCTCAGCCTGGTGGCCACGCTGGTCCTCACCGGGGCGCTGCTCGCCGCCGCCGCGCTGCTGCCGGCGCTCGACGCCCTTCTGCGGAACACGGCCGCCGCGATCGGCTCGGCCGGCTCGGTGGCCGTGGTCGGGACGGGCGCCGTACGGCTGGCGAGGTTCTTCGGCGAGTCGGCGAACAGCGCCTTCTCCGGCCTGGTCCAGCAGCCCGACGTGCTCGCGCGCGACGCGGCCGAGAGGTTCGCGGGCGAGGTCGCGGGCGGTCCCGGCTACCGGTCCAGGACCGGTTTCCTGCACCTGGTGCAGACCGACATGCGGCACGTGCTCGACCTGGTGGCCACCGAGGACCGGCCGCTGGTGGTGTTCGTGGACGACCTGGACCGGTGCTCGCCGGGAACGGTGGCGCAGGTCATCGAGGCGATCAACCTGTTCCTCGCGGGCGAGTTCCCGAACTGTGTGTTCGTGCTGGCCATGGAGCCGGAGGTGGTCGTCGCGCACGTGGAGGCCGCCTATCGAGAGCTGATGGAGACGCTGCCGGACGGCGGGCGGTCCGGGCTGGGCTGGCGGTTCCTGGAGAAGATCGTGCAACTGCCGCTGAGCGTTCCGCTGCTCGACGACGCCGACCGGCTGCCCGCCTTCGTACGGGCCCTGCTGGGTATGCCCGAGGTCGCCGTCCCCGCCGAACCGGCCACCACCACGGGCGCACCGGGCCCGCGGGGGCCCTCCCCGGAGGTCGCCGGACCGCACTCCCCCGGAACGGCCCTCCCCGCTCCCCGATCCCGGGAGGCCGGACCTCACCCGTACGCCTCCGCCCCTCACCCGCGCGCCGGACACGACTCCCAGAGCCCCGGGTCCCAGCCGGAGGCCGGACACGGCTCACCCGATCTCGGCTCTCCGCCTCCCGACATCGGCCCGGAGCCGCGCACCCCGATCGACGGGCCGCCGGCCGTACCCCGGCCCCGGTCGGTGGAGCCGCCGGATCCGGCGCAGGTGAGCCGCCTGGAGGACGCCATCCGGGCGCTACGGCCGACGGCCGTGACCCTGGACGAGGCGGCGAGGCTGGCACAGGAGGCCCTGGGCGTCGAAAGCCCGGACACGATCGGCGGGCTGTCCTCGGCGACACGCGAGGCCGCCGACCGGGTCTTCGACAGCCTCTACAGCGACGAGAACGCCTACCAGGCGATCGAGTTCGTGCTGCCGGCCCTGACGTTCTTCAACCCCCGCCAGATCAAGCGCTACGTGAACGTCTTCCGCTTCTACTCCTTCCTCACCTACCGGCGCGCGCTCGCCGGAGCGGAGCCCGCCTCGGACTCCGAGGTCGCAAAGCTCGCGGCGCTGACCATCCACTGGCCGCACCTGCTGTCGCTGCTGGTCGTGGAGATCGACGGGGCCACCGTGCTGCAGAGCCTCGAAAACGCCGCGAGCGCGGGCGACGACCCGGCCTGGGAACAGGCCGTCCGCGAGGCGGGCCTGGCCGGCCCCGGCGCCTGGGACGACACTCACCTGAACACCCTGCGCGACCTGCTCTCCTTCCCCCACCCCATCGCCCCCCTCGCCCGCCACCTCCTCTGAACCCTCCGACCGATGACGGAGCAGACGACACACCGGAACAGACCCGGGACACGCTGAGTGCGCGCAAACGATGACCCGGCACGAGTTCCGTCGGATCCAGGCTGCCGCCTCTGACGCCAAACGATGATCGAAGCAGGGAACGCGTAGCACCTTGCGACACATCGAGCTACATTGGATGGGTGAAGACGATTACCCAGCGTGAGTTCCGCAACAACTCCGCGGCCGTCATGGATGCCGTGGAGGCCGGCGAGGTCTACCACATCACCCGTAACGGCATCGAGGTCGCCGAACTGCGGCCCCTGGCTCGCAGGCGACGTCTGACCGCGGAGGAACTGGTCTCCCGGCATCGGCGCCTACCGCGCGTGGACCACGCGCGCATGCGGCAGGAGGCCGACGAATTCTTCGGCACGGAGGACCGCGTCGGCGGCGACGACCCCTGGGAGCGCGGCCGTGCCTGAGCGCGACGAGTCCGGGGTCCTCGACACCTGCACCTACATCGATCTCGACCTGATCGATCCGGCACGGCTGCCGATCATCCCGGAGATCACCGCGATCACCCTCGCCGAACTCCACCAGGGCGTCGCCATGGCCCGGGACGCCGGAGCCAGAGCCGCACGTATGGAGAAACTGGGGGCGGCGGTCGCCGACTTCGCCCCTCTGCCCTTTGACGGCGACGCCGCCGCCCGCTACGGAACCCTGGTCGCTCTCACGATGGCCGCCAACCGGGACCCTCGCCCCCGCAGAATGGATCTGATGATCGCCGCGGTGGCGTCCACCCGGGGGCTGCCGCTCTACACACGTAACCACGCCGATTTCAAGGGCCTCGAATCGGTGGTGAGAACAGTGCCCATCTGACGATCACCCCACAGCGCACGCCATGACGAACAGCGCCCTGACCTCAGGCTTTCCTGACTCGACGGGTACGGCGGTGCTTACCCGCCGCTGCCGTAGGGGCGGGTGATGACCTCCATGATGTGGCCGACCGGGTCCAGGAAGTACACGCCGCGCCCGCCGTCGTTGTGGTTGATCTGTCCCGGCTTCTTGAGACCCGGATCGGCGTAGTAGGTGACTCCGGCCTGCTGGATCCGCTCGAAGATCGGATCGAAGTCCTCCTCGGGCACCAGGAACGCGTAGTGCTGCGAGGCGATCACGTCCTGGTCTCTGGTCGCGAAGTCCAAGGTGACGCCGTTACTGGTCGACACCGGCAGGAACGGCCCCCAGACCGCCCCGACCTCCAGCCCCAGAATGGTCGCCAGGAACTCGGCGGACGCCTGACGGTCCCGGGCGAAAACAATGGTGTGGTTCAACTCGACTGACATACTGGAAATACTTACACAGCGGAGCAGGAAACGCCCCTGGGGGTTCCACGAGTCCCTCCACCCCGTTCACCCCGGAACCGGAGCGTTCTCCAGAAGGCCCCGCCTCCGAAAGCCGTCTCACGAATCATACATAGAACCGCCATTATTAGGACATTTCACACTAAAGACATGTCCTGGTGGGCATAAACGCACCCGACGTCCTCACCGTCGGCACAGCAAGATCAGCAGGTCGGCCGGAGGTAAGGAAAGCACCTCTCCATACCGCTGTTCGTACAGAGCCCCTATGCGGGCAGGTTCCAGCTCGGCCCACCGGGCTCACCGAGCCAGACGCGCTGTTCCCGCCTCGTCACGGTAAGCCCAAACCCGGACTGGTGCGGACACCCGGCCCCCTGCCACGTCAGAATGGCCTCTTCGACCTCGTCCCACAGTTTGATCGGCCCATGCTGATACACCATCCACCCACCGGTATTCGCCGAGAAGATCAGCACCCGCGTGCGGGTTCGGCCGAAGTTCGAGGCCGCGCTCGACGCCGCCCGCGAGATCAAGGCGCATGCCCCGCACTGCCGGGTCATCTTCACCGTGTACGAGATGAAGCGGCTCGGACGCGATGCAGCCGAGCTCACCGCGCTCGCCGACCACCTCGCAGCCCACGGCCTGGTCCTGGAGATGCTCGCCGGGCCCCTGGCCGGGATCTACGACCCGAGCGGGCACGGCCGCCTACTGTTCGCGTTCTTCGCGGCGATGGCGGAGACCGAGCGGGAGAACATCCGGGAGTCGACACTGGAAGGGCTCGACACCGCGGCCCGCAAGGGCAAGCACGGCGGCCGGCCGCCGGTCATCACCGACGACATGCTGCACACCGTGCTCCGCCGCCGCATGGGCGGCGAAGCCGTCGAGCAGATCCAGTCCGACCTGATCATCCCCACCGGCAAGCGCAAGGGGCAGAACCCGAGCCTGTCCAGCATCTACCGAGCCCTGGCCGAACATGAGAAGCGAGCCGCGTACCCCGAAGCCGTCACTGCTGCGCACATCGACTTCGCCGCCCTCCAGGCCGCTGGGGGCCTTCCGGGACAGGGAAGCACGAAGGAGTCGGCCAACCTCTCCGGGCCAGCTCAGAGACCATGATCAATCTCAGCGCCAACCACGGTTCCATTGATCCCCGGGGCCGCTGTAGCGGGAAGCCTGAGCCGCGCGATGTTCCCGCTCGGACGTGTCGGGCCGCACAGGGGGCGAAGCGAGTCGTTACCGTGCTGGGGTGGCACGCCCTGCGAAGTTCGACCCCGACCAGATCCTCGACGTCGCGGCGGCCGTCGCCGCCGAGAGCGGGCACGAGGCGGTGACGATCACCGCGATCGCGGCCCGCCTCGGCGCGCCCAGCGGCTCGATCTACCACCGGTACGGCTCGCGCGACCTGCTGCTGGCCCACCTGTGGGTCAGGACCGTGCGCCGTTTCCAGGAGGGCTTCCTCCAAGCGATTGCGACCCAAGACCTGGAGCAGGCCGTACGGCTGGCAACCGCGCACACCGTGCGATGGTCGGCGGCCTACCCCGACGAGGCGAGGCTGCTGCTTACGCAACACGTACGCGACCTGAGCGCACGCTGGCCGGACGAGCTCGGTGAGGAGCTGTCCAGGCTCAACGACGCGACGACGAGGGCGATGGCCGAGCTCGCCAGGCGCAGCGACTGCGACCTGGAGCGCATGGTGTTCGCACTGGTCGACGTGCCGCTCGCCGCGGTGCGGCGGCACCTGCAGGCAAGGAAGCCCATCCCGGATTCGGCCGCGGAGATGGCGGAAACCGCCGCCCTTGCCGTAGTTTTAGCGACATGTCTCTAAAACTGGTGGAAAAGTTCTACGAGGGATTCGAGAAGGCCGACGTTGAGCTGATGCTCTCGGCCCTCCACCCCGACTTCGTGTTGCGGGTCAGCGAGGGCATGCCCCTCGGGGTCGGCGGCGTGCACCACGGCCCGCAGGCGGCCTTTCGCGACTGCTGGGGCATCATCTTCACCGCCTACGACACCAGGCCGGTACCCGAGGAGTACCTCTGGGCGGATGCCGGGCGCTGCGTCGTGCTCGGCCATTACCGCGGTACGGCCCGCGCCGGAGGGCAGGCCTTCGACGCAGCTTTCACCCACACGCTCACGCTGCGCGAAGGCCGCATCGCCGAACTGGTCCAGATCACCGACACCGCGAGCTGGGCGCCGCCAGGATCCTAGGTCGACTCGGCGTCTGTCCCGAGAGGCCTAAAGCTTGTTACAGAGGCGTGCGGTTGGGCATTTGGCGGTGTCAAGCTCGACCCCTATAAGAACAATTCGGCAACTTGGCTCAGGCACCGTTCCGGCGCCGCTGGTGCTCGTTCTTGTCGGCTCGTGACTGCGCTTCCCGGTTGAGTTGGTCCCGGGCCCTCGGGCTGTTCGGGTTCTTCGCCGCAGCGGACATGACGCGCGCCTTGGCTCGTTATTCCCACAAGTTCACCCGGCGGTTTGCCCCAGCTTCACACGGATCGGAGGGAAGTCCAGCGCCCGCGCACTGTCGGCTCCCACGCTGGCCTCCCGCTCCAGGCGGGCCGTGCCGTCCGGTTGCACGGCCACCCGCCAGCCCTCGGGCCAGACGTGAGGGGCGCCGGGCACCGCGACCACCACCCCGTCGAACCGGGCGCCCCTGGCGAAGAAGGACGCCCCGTCGAACCGGGCGGTGGCGGGGTGGCAGTGGTTGAAGTCAGGGGCGATGAGGACGGCGCCGGTCAGGTCGATGCGCACCCGGCCCGGTGGGGAAGCCGTCGCCGAGATCACCGGCATCCTTGCCCCACCCCGCCGAACCCACTAGCCGCAGGTCAGCTCCATATCCGTTGGATTTTCGCCGTTTGCTACGGGGACCCCTGATAGCTGCATCCGCTAGTCCGAGGTGTTGTCGTTTTCGAAGTCGTCTGCCACCTGCGTGCTTCCGGCTGAACCATCTCCGCCGCCGCCCCTCGACATGGTGACGGTAACGAAGGCCTTGCTGCTGCCCTCCTTACCCATGTCCACAACCGTGCCGCGCGTATCGTAGAAGTGAGTGATCTGAGTCACGGGATCGAGTTGAGTCGTCTCATACAGCGGTGGCCCCTCAGGAAGACGTTCACTCATCCGCCCCAAGCCCCAAGGCCGCATGGGCAGATCGTTCGACATGTCGCACGCCCCTTTCGGAATTCGCCGGCGCCTCTCCGAAGCGGTCCACGGCACAACCGGTCACCTCGCCGTACTGACACCCCGATAGTGGCCGATCACAGTGAGTGCCGGTAGCCCACTTTCTACACCGAGCACTGAGGCGACGTCCTCAGAACCGGCTTGCCGACGGGGGTGGTCACGTGGCGGGGAAGTCGAACTCGCCGTCCTTGACGCCGCCGACGAACGCCTCCCACTCGGCCCGGGTATAGACGATCACCTCCGCGTCGGGCCGACGGCTGTGCCGTACGGCGACCCGCCCACTGCCATCGGCCAACGGCCCCGCCTCGACACACTGCCCACCACCATTGGCACTCCTGATGCTGATGTGCCAGGCAACGCCCACCAGCTCTTCGGGGGTGACCATCACGCGCTCCTCCCTCTTGCTCGTTTGATACGACCGATCGCGGCCCGAATGACGTCCGCGGACTCATCGGGGGTGAACACGGCGTTTCAGATGGAAGTAACCGCTCACGCAGAGCCCTCGGCAGCCCGCCGCGAGGGCCCAGCGGAAAACTCCGGGCGCAGTCGCGGCGGGGGATCTACTCCAGGGCGTAGTCGGCCGAGAGTTCACGACCGGAACCGAGAAAGTCCACCGCGTACTCGGTCACCTCACCGTGCTGGTCCCAATAGTGGTTGGTCATGGTGAGCACCGGCAGTCCGCTCTCCACGCCGAGCACTGAGGAAACGTCCTCGGGAACCGGCCTGATGGCGACGGTGTCACGTCGCCGTACGGCTCGCCGGCCGGTCCTGTCTTCGACCAGACCGAAAGTCATCATGGGAAGCGGCTCCACGATCAGCAATTCGGGCGCAGCCTCGGCCAGTTCACCAGGAAGCCACGACGTGGACAGCGCGACGACGCCCCTGTCGTCGTAGTACGTGCGGCGACGCCGGACAACGGAGGCGCCCTCTTCGATCCCCAGCGCATCCGCGACTTCCTCGGAGGCCGAAACGAGTTCGGCGCTCACGATCTCGGTCCGCTCGCCTGGACGGTAGCCGCTCCCGGTTGCTCGAAGCATTTGAAGGCGATCAGGACCCGTCGTGAGTTTCTTCGGGAGCATGGCGAGCGTTCCGATCCCCGGGACCGACTCCGCATACCCTTCCGCCCTCAGCACCGCCGCGACTCGGGTGGCGGTCGCGGTGGACACTCCCTCGTCGCGCATGATCTCTCGTACGGACGGGACGCGATCGCCCGGCCGGATCTCTCCACGATCGATCCTGTCCTTGATCTGCGCAGCGATCCGCTTGTACGGAGCCATCGCCCGCGCGCCCTCAGCCATCACGCAACCTCCGTTCTAGTACACTCTAGATCAGACTTTGGCTTCACACCTGCTCTAGAACACCATAGAACCGCGACGGACCAAAGAACAGGGAGGAACTCGGCCTCTAAAGGCTGTCTCTTGGACCGCGCCGAAGTGGGGGCGTCTGGCCGTAAGTCACAGTCCTCGCGGTCGGCGCGCTGCGCGCGGTTCATGCTCGGGCGGCATTTCCCAGGGGACTACTGTCCCCCTTCGACCTCCGAGTGCGAAGGACTACGCCCCTCGCACTTCCCTCCACGCCGACCACGCACCACGTTCCAGCACTCAAACCGGTTGACGGACACCGGCCCGATCGGCCAGTGGCCAGGTTCAACAAGATGTGGCGACTTGCTCCGGACCGGGGCCACCCCCACACCGCCCTCAACCCACGAAACTCCACAGAACAGGACCATGGACCTCGCGTGAGAAAGACCCCACCGGACACAGACGATCAAAGATGGGGGTGGTCACTTGGCGGGGAAGTCGAACTCGCCGTCCTTGACGCCGCCGACGAACGCCTCCCACTCGGCCCGGGTGTAGACGATCACCTCCGCGTCGGGCCGACGGCTGTGCCGTACGGCGACCCGCCCACTGCCATCGGCCAACGGCCCCGCCTCGACACACTGCCCATTACTGTCCGCGCTCCTGGTGCTGATGTGCCAGGCAACGCCCACCGGCTCTTCGGGGGTGACCATCACGCGCTCCTCCCTCTCGCTCGTTTGATACGACCGACCGCGGCTCGGATGACGGCCGCAGACTCATCCGGAATAAGTGCGGCGCTTCGGATGGAAGCGTACGCTCGCGCGAAGATTTCGGCGCCCTCCGCCTCGGTATAGACGGCGCCTCCCCTGGTCTCCACATAGGTCGCGTCGGAGTAAGGCTCCGGCATGTCGAAGATCGTGAAAGAACCCTCCAGACTGGCGTGCGCCCCGGCGGCGAACGGCAGAACCCGGACAGTCACGTTCGCTCTCATCATGACCTCGGACAGGTGCTCCAACTGGGCGCGCATCACCTTCGGGCCGCCGATCACACGGTGCAGCACGGCCTCGTCGAGGACGACCTCCAGGCTGGGAGCCGATTCTGCGTTGAGCACGCGCTGCCGGTCCATCCGGAACTCCACCCAGCGCTCGATCTGCTCGCTGGGAGCGTCCATGCCGCCCGCCGTGATGACCGCCAAAGCGTAGTCCCGGGTCTGGAGGAGCCCGGGGATGACCATCGCCGCATAGCAGCGGATCCCCTCCGTGCGGGTTTCGAGCCAGGCGTGGTCGAACATCCCGCCAAGAGACTCGGCGGCATAGCCGTCCCACCAGCCCTTCCGCCAGATGTCGCGGCTGAGCTGCTCCAGCCCGTCGCGGACCTTCTGGTCACCGACGTCGTACAGGTTGAGCAGTGCCAGCACGTCGGACACTCTCGCCGGGATGACGCCGGACTCCAGTCTGCTGATGGTGGCGGCGTCGCGCTGCAGGTAGTCGCCCGCCTGCTTGAGCGTCAGCTTGGCCGACTCACGGAACTCCTTCAGGTGTTTGCCGAGCCACTGCGCCCGCAGCGTCGGTCCTCGCCTCGCGCCCATCGCCGTCTCCTTCGGGCTCGCGCCGCCTGCTTCGCCGATTCAATATTGGAAAAATCGGGACAAATGCAATGAGCTTATTCAGCAAGCTTGCGCACCAGTAAATTCAATGTCACGCTACCAAAGCATCGACGGTCACGCTCGGCATCCTCCCGAAAACACAGCGAAATCAGGGCAGGGCAGGGCCGTCCAGCAGATCTCCGCTCAGGGTTCGGCACCGGAAGGGAGCACTCGACATGCAGCACCACATCGGCCCCGGCCAGCCCCCCATCCCCCGTGATCCGATCTACAACGGGCATTGCCCCCAGAACACGGATCCGAAATGCGCGCACAGGGGCGGGAGGGCATTGACCGGCGGATCACCGCGGGTGTTCGCGCTGGTTCAGGAGTTCGACGAGGACGACGAGACGGGCGAGGGAGGCGAGGAGGTCGTTACGGAGGTGGTGGCCTACGGGCTGGCGCTGCCGGACGGCACCGCGGCGACCGTGGGCCTGATCGGCCACGGCTTCGGCCGGTGGAGGAGCCCCTACAGCGCCGCGTCACGGCTCCACTCCGACCTTGTCTGGCTCGGAGAGGAGGAGGCGTAACCGGCCGGAGCACACAAAATCGTCAAAAACAGGGAAGGCGCCCCGGGTCTGGTGGGCCGGGGCGCCTGAGGTGTGTGGCGGGACGGTCTAGCGCTGGGCTTCGATCATCCAGTGGTGCTTCTCCAGGTCCTGGGTGATCTGGATGAGGATGTCCTGGGTCACCGGGTCGGGCTTCTCGGTGGCGGCGACGCGCTCGCGCATCCGGCGGATGATGGATCCGAGGATGTCCGTCATCGCGGCGACGACCTTCCCGTCGTTGATGTAACCCGGCTCCAACTGCGGCACTTCACTCGCGTTGGCGATCGTGGACGCCCGGCCGTCGGGATTGCCGCCGAGGGCCACCGCGCGCTCGGCGACGGTGTCGGCGTGTTCCCTGACCTTCGCGACGATCTTGTCGAGCTGCAGGTGGAGTGAGCGGAAGTTCTGGCCGATCACGTTCCAGTGGGCCTGCTTGCCCAGCAGCGAAAGGTCGATGAGGTCGACGAGCGTGGCCTGGAGCACCGCGACGACGACCTTCTTGTCCTCGGGCTTGAGCGGACTGGTGATCGCGGACATAAGGCGTCCTCCCCCTATTTAAGGTCTAGTTTCCTATTTGTCGTGAAATCTCCCTACCCAGCTCCACTCATCTTATGTTGACAGTGTCATAATGACAGTGTCACTATCGAGGCATGGAATGGACCATCGGTGAACTGGCGGAGCGGGCCTCCGCGGCGTTGAGCCCCACCGCCCAGCTCAACGGGCGGGTCAGGGACGCGCCCAACGAGCGCCTCATCCGGTGGTATGCCACGATCGGCCTGCTCGACCCGCCGTCGGCCCGCCGGGGCCGCGTCGCCGTGTACGGCAGGCGCCACCTGCTCCAGCTGATCGCCGTCAAACGCCGCCAGGCCGAGGGCCGGACCATCGCCGAGATCCAGGCCGAGCTGGCCGGAGCGACCGATCGGCTCCTGGAGTCGATCGCCGATCTCCAGGAGCTCCCGCCCAAGGGGGCCGGGGTGCCCGAAAGGAGCACCGCGGCAGAGGGAGGCGGAGGACCGAGAAGAGCCGCGCCCCGGGCCGCACGCCCTCGCTTCTGGGCCGACCCGCTCACCGTGGCGGAGACCGGCCTCACCACCACCCCCGCCCTCCCCGGAGCGGTGGCGTCACAACCGGCCGCCCCCGGCGGCCGGGGCGGATCCGGCGCGGTGGTCGTTCACGGTGTACGGCTGGCGGCCGGCGTGACGCTGCTGCTCGACGGCGGCCGTCTCCCCTCGTCCGCCCAGCTCGCCGAGATCGGCGCCGCGTCCGAGGCGCTCCTGTCGGTCCTCCGCGAACACGACCTCGCCCCCCAGGAAGGGAATCGATCATGATCACCGAGATCACAACGCTACGCCCGGAGGAGTGCGAGCCGGTCCCGGGCGCCGGGCTGGGGACACTCGTCACCGAGCGGGGCAACCTGCCGCTGGAGAGCGTGGACGTGACCGCCGCCGTGTCCGGGCTGATCGCCGGGGTCGAGGTGGTCCAGGGCTTCCGCAACCCGCACGACGTGGCGCTTGAGGCGACCTACGTCTTCCCGCTGCCCGACCGGGCGGCGGTGACCGCCTTCAGGATGGAGGCGGACGGGCGGGTCATCGAGGGGATCCTCAAGGAGCGGGGCCAGGCCAGGGCCGACTACGACCGGGCGATCGCCGAGGGCAGACGGGCCGCGATCGCCGAGGAGGAGCGGCCGGACGTCTTCACCATCAGGGTCGGCAACATCGTGCCGGGCGAGCGGGTCACCGTACACCTCTCGCTCAACCAGCCGCTCCCCTACGAGGACGGCGCGGCGACCTTCCGCTTCCCGCTGGTCGTCGCCCCCCGCTACATCCCCGGCACCCCGCTCGACGGCGGCCAGGTCGGCGCCGGCTGGGCCCTGGACACCGACGCGGTGCCGGACGCCTCCAGGATCACGCCCCCGGTGCTGCTGCCCGGCTTCCCCAACCCGGTGCGGCTGTCGCTGGCCGTCTCGGTCGACCCCGCGGGCCTGGAGCTGCGCGAGGTCCGCTCCAGCCTGCACGTGGTTCGGGAGGAGGGTGACACGGTCCGCCTCCGGCCGGGTGAGCGCCTGGACCGCGACTTCATCCTGTGGCTCTCCTTCGACGCCTCCACCTCGCTGGCGCTGGCCCCCGACGGGGACGAGGGCACGTTCACGCTCACCGTCGTCCCCGACGCGGCGGCCCCCACGGCCCACCCCAAGGACGTGGTGCTCGTACTGGACCGCTCGGGCAGCATGAGCGGCTGGAAGATGGTCGCCGCCCGGCGCGCGGCGGCCCGCATCGTGGACACGCTGACCGGCGGCGACCGGTTCGCCGTGCTCTCCTTCGACGGCGTGGTGGAATATCCCGAGGGGCTCGGCGAGGGCCTGTCGGAGGCGTCCGACCGCAACCGTTACCGGGCGGTGGAGCACCTGGCCCGGCTGGACGCGCGGGGCGGCACCGAGATGCTGAACCCGCTGGAGAGGGCTGCCACGCTGCTCGGCGGCCCCGACGGCGGCAGAGGCTCCGGTGGCTCCGGCGGCTCCGTCAGGGACCGCGTCCTGGTGCTCGTCACCGACGGGCAGGTCGGCAACGAGGACCAGATCCTGGACCGGCTCGGCGCCCGGCTGGCCGGGGTGCGGGTGCACACGGTCGGCATCGACCGGGCGGTCAACGCCGGGTTCCTGGGCAGGCTGGCCGCCTTCGGCGCGGGCCGGTGCGAGCTGGTGGAGTCCGAGGACCGGCTGGACGAGGCGATGGAGCACATCCACCGCAGGATCGGCGCCCCCCTGGTGACCGGCCTGTCCGTCAAGGGGGACGGGCTCGACGTGATCCCCGGGACGGTCGGCCCGCTCGGCTCGATCTATCCGGGCGTCCCGCTCACCGTCCAGGGGAGATATCGGGGAGCCGGTCAGGGGGTGCTGGCCGTACACGGGCTGGACTCCGCCGGGGGGCCGTGGGGGCGGCGGGTCACCGGAGCGCGGGTGGACAACCCGGCGGTGCGGGCGATCTGGGCGCGCGCCCGGTTGCGTGCCCTGGAGGACCGCTACACCGCGGGCGACCACTCGCTGGAGGCGGAGATCATCGGGGTCTCGCTCGGGTACGGCGTGCTCTGCCGGTTCACCGCGTTCGTCGCGGTCGACAGCGCGGTGGCCGCGGAGGGCGGCCCCGGGCACCGGGTGATCCAGCCGGTGGAGATACCCAGCGGCTGGGAGAGCCCGGCCGTCACGGCGGCGCCGATGATGTTCGCCTCGATGGCCTCGCCGCAGGCGGCGCCGAGGGGCGCTCCCGGAGGGCCTCCCCCCTCGGGGCCGCCCTTCGCGGCCACCGCGCTGGGCGGCGCGCTGGGTGGCGCGCCGAGGGGGGCGGGCGGCGGTTCCTTCGCCCCGCGCGGCCCGATGGCGCCCCGTCCCGCGCCGATGGCGCCCGGTGGCGAGCCGGTGGCACCGGGGGTGCCCCGAGCGGTGCCCTCGGCCGAGATCGGCGAGGAGCTGCGGCGGCTGCGCGCCGCCGAGTCCCTGTCCGCCGCCGACCGGCTGCGCTATCTCGACGATCTGGGCAGCAGGCTCGCGGCGCTGGCCGTCCACCTCGGCGGCCATCCGGAGCTGGCGCTCCTGGCCGCGGAGCTGCGGGTGGGCGGGGATGTGGACGCCCTGTGGCGCAGGGCCGTCGAGGTGCTGGAGTCCCTGAGCCGGGCCGGTAAGCGGCGCCCGTTCTGGAAACGATAGATTCTGACGATAGATGTCAAGGAAAAGTCATATAGGGAGTGAATGTCAGGTCGAGTGGGTTAAAGTTCCGGCGTGACCAGCCCGATTTTTGCTCTTTGTGATGAATACGTCTCCCGCTCGGCGGCGCTCGACCCGGTCGCCGCCGGAGCGGCCGGCATCGCCGTCGAGTTCGCCGCCGCCAGCGACTACAGCCCGGAGGGCCACGCCGCCCGTGCCGCCCTGATCGGCGAGACGCTGAGACGGCTCGTCTCCCTCCAACCCCGGTGCGAGGCGGACGTGCAGGCCGCGGCGCACCTGCGCGAGCGCCTGGAGGCCGAGTCGGCCTCACACGAGATCGGCGAACCGCTCTGCGCGGTGCAGGCGCCGTTCGGTCTGATCACCGATCTGCGCGACAGCGTGGACCTGCTGCCGCGCGGCACCGACGACCAGTGGCGCGATGTGGCGGCCCGGCTCGCCGCCATCCCGCTGATGCTGGACGGCTGGCGGAGCAGCCTGGAGACCGGCCTGGCCCAGGGGACGCGGGCGGCCCGCCGCCAGGCGCTGGAGTCGGCGGTCCAGGCCGACCTCCTGGCCGGCGGCGGCACACACGAGGCCCTGGTGACGGGCTACGGCGACGGCCCGGTCCTGGGCGAGCTGGCCGGGGGCGCGGCGGCGGCGCACGCCGCCTACGCCGAGGTCGCCCGTTACCTGCGCGAGGACTACGCCCCCCGGGCGGCCGAGCGCGACGCGGTGGGCGCCGAACGCTACGCGGTGGCCGCCCGGCTGAGTCTGGGCGACGACATCGATCTGCTGGACGCCTACGAGTGGGGCTGGGCCGAACTGGGCCGCATCGAGGCGGAACTGGCCGCCGAGGCGGATCGGGTGCGGCCGGGCGCCTCGGTGGACGAGGCGACGGCGATCCTCAACGAGACCTGCTACGTCGAGGGGCTGGACGCCTACCGGCACTGGCTGCAGGAGCGCCACGACTGGGCGGTCGAGCAGCTCCACGGCACCCACTTCGACATCCCCGAGCCGCTGCGCCGGGTGGACGTCACCCTGGCCCTCGGCTCGACCTCGGGCTCGGCCTACTACACCTCGCCGAGCGAGGACATGTCCCGGCCGGGCCGTACCTGGTGGCCGGTGGGCGGCGGGCGGGACCGGTTCGAGACCTGGCCCGAGCTGACCACGGTCTTCCACGAGGGTGTCCCCGGCCACCACCTCCAGTTCGGCGCGACCCGGCTGGCCGGGAACGGCCTGTCGCGATTCGGCAAGAACTCCTGGGTGAGCGGGCACGGCGAGGGCTGGGCACTGTACGCCGAACGGCTGGCCGACGAGCTGGGCTGGTTCACCGAGCCGGGCACCCGGCTGGGCATGCTCGGTGGATCGGCGCTGCGGGCCACCAGGGTGGTCGTCGACATCGGCGTCCATCTGGACCTGCCGCTCCCCGACGGTTCGCGGTGGACCTTCGAGAAGGCGTGCGAGGTGCTGCGCGACCGGGGCCGGTGCGAGCCGCACCGGATCCACTCCGAGGTGGTCCGCTACTTCGGCTGGCCCGCCCAGGCGATCTCCTACAAGCTCGGCGAGCGCGCCTGGCTGGCCGCCAGAAAGGAGGCCAGGCAGCGCCTGGGCGCGGACTTCGACCTGCGCCGCTGGCACACCTCCGCCCTGGAGATCGGCCCGGTCGGCCTGGCCGGTCTGGCCGAGGCCCTACGCCGAATCGCCTGACCCCGGCCCGATCCCGGCTCTCCGGCCCCCGACCCGGCCCCTCGGTCCTTCCGGTTCTCCAGCCCTCCGGGGTCTCCGGTTCGCCGGTCCCCGGGGTCTCCCCATCGCCCCTTCCCGTTCTCCCGGTCCCCGTGCCCGGTCCGCGCCACCGAGTCTCGCGGGCGGTCCGCCCCGGGGGCCGGGGCGCCTTCCTACCGGGAGAGCCGGATACAAATCCCTCGATGTCCACATAAAGTGGCTGAATGGTGATTTTGGACGGCGGGCTGGCCACACATCTGGAGGCGCTTGGCGCGGACCTGCGCGACGAGCTGTGGTCGGCGAAACTCCTGATGGAGAACCCCTCGGTGATCCGTCAGGCTCATCTCGACTATTTCACCGCGGGGGCCGAGGTGGCGACCACGGCCAGTTACCAGGCGAGCGTCCCGGCCTTCGTGCGCCGGGGGCTGACCGCCGGCGAGGCCGAGAAACTGATCCTGCTGTCGGTGCGCCTGGCCACCGAGGCCAGGGAGTCGTACGGCACGGGCACGGTGGCCGCCGGCATCGGCCCCTACGGGGCCTACCTGGCCAACGGCGCCGAGTACACCGGCGACT
This sequence comes from Streptosporangium sp. NPDC004631, assembly GCF_053601935.1. Lineage (NCBI taxonomy): Bacteria > Bacillati > Actinomycetota > Actinomycetes > Streptosporangiales > Streptosporangiaceae > Streptosporangium > Streptosporangium sp. NPDC004631. The sequence goes on from NZ_JBSGCR010000010.1 coordinate 46,694, forward strand.
ACGACCTGGACGAGGACGGCCTGACCGACTGGCACCGGGACCGCTGGCACATCCTGGCCGGCAGCGGGGCCGACCTGCTGGCCTGCGAGACCATCCCGTCCTACCCCGAGGCCAGGGCGCTGAAGCGGCTGCTGGCCGAGACACCCGGCATGCGGGCCTGGGTGAGCTTCTCCTGCCGGGACGGCGAGCACATCAACGACGGCACCCCGCTCACCGAGGCCGCAGAACTGTTCGCCGACGATCCGCAGGTGATCGCGGTCGGCGTCAACTGCACCGCTCCCCGCCACATCCCCAGCCTCATCGGCCGGCTCCGGAGCAAGCCCGTGATGGTCTATCCCAACTCCGGAGAGACCTGGGACGCCCAGAATCGCCGCTGGCTCGGTCTGGCGGACCCGGTCGAGTTCGGCGCGGCCGCGGCCGGGTGGCGGGAGGCGGGTGCCGCCTTCGTCGGCGGCTGCTGCCGTACCACCCCCGAGCACATCCGGCAGATCCGCGAGCACCTGAACGCGGCCTGACCTCAGGGGCGGCGGCGGGTGGGGACGGGGATGCCGATGAGGAGGAGGCGGGCGGCCTCCCATGCGCCGCGGAGCGCGGCCTCCACCTCCGGCGACTCCTCTCCCAGGACGCGGACCCAGGCGCCGCAGTCCCGCGGGAGCACGCTGACCCCGGCGCGCAGGCCCGCCGAGATCAGGGGGGCCAGCGCCTCGTGCAGGGTGTCGGCCACCACGGAGGCGGGCGCCTTGCCGGTCATCACGAACAGCGAGGCCATCACCCCGAAGTCGCCGAGGACCGCGGGACCCGTCACACCGTCCTCGGACGGCGCCAGCCGTACGGTGTCGGCGAAGACGAGTTCCCCGTCCGGGCGGCACACCTCCATGTCGCTGTAGAACACGTCGTAGTCGTTGCGTTCGCCGCGGGCGAGGCGGCCGACGAGCATGCTCTCGCCCAGTACCACCGTGGCCGACGGGTCGGCCACCAGCCTGAGACGCTGGTAGAAGCGCGAGCGGGCGAACGGGATCGACGCGTGCGGGAGATACTCCACGTGGCTGTCCGGCCCCGCCGTGATGTTGACGATCTGGGTGGCGTAGTCCTGCTCCATCTTGTAGATCTTCGTGGCGGCCTGCGTGGTCAGGTTCACCTCGGTCCCGGCACCACAGGTGAAGTCCATGCGGTAGCGGTCTCCCTGGAGGATCCCGCCGCCCGCGGACATCAGCATGACGTAGGCCATCTCCGGCCGCCGCTCGTCGAAGTAGAGCGGCCTCATGATCTGCAGCGGCGTCTTCTGGTAGTGGCCGGTCAACTCGGTCCGCCGGTCGGTCCTGGCGAACTCCAGCTCCATCACCCCCACCTTGCCGGGGCTGCCCACCGGCAGCGTGTCGGGGACCCCCGCGTAGCGGAAGACGACCTGCGGGATATCGGCGATCGTGTAGTGCTCGGGGGCCAGCCTGTTCACGGGGGCCTCGTGAACAGGCTCACGCACCGGCTCACGCGTCGGCTTGGGCACCGGCTTGCGCATCGCCTCCGGCCTCCCTACCGCGCCGAGGAGCACGCCACCGCCTCACGCGCCTCGATGAAGTCGACGACCTCGGCCACCCCCACACCGGTCAGGCAGTCGGTGAGGATGACCGGCCTGTCTCCGCGCACGTGGTGGGCGTCGCGCTCCATCACCGACAGGTCCGTGCGGACGTACGGGGCGATGTCGATCTTGTTGATCACGAGCAGGTCCGAGTCGGTGATCCCCGGGCCGCGCTTGCGCGGCATCTTCTCGCCCTCGGCGGTGTCCAGGACGAAGATGTACAGGTCGGCCAGGGCCGGGCTGAAGGTGAGGGTCAGGTTGTCCCCGCCGCTCTCGAACAGCAGGATGTCGATGTCGGGGAAGCGTTCGAGCATCTCGGCCCCGGCGGCGAGGTTCATCGTGGGGTCGTCGCGGACCGCGGTGTGCGGGCAGGCCCCGGTCTCGACGCCGACGATCCGCCGCGGGTCGAGGACGCCGGCCAGCGAGCGGCGGGCGTGCTGGGCGTCCTCCTGGGTGTAGATGTCGTTGGTGATGACGCCCGGGCTGTGCCCGCGCTGGATCAGCAGCGGCACCATGGCCTCGATCAGCGCCGTCTTGCCGGAGCCCACCGGGCCGCCGATGCCTACCTTCAGTACGTTCTCCATCTCCATGGGGATCCTCTCGATGCGGTTTCCGGTGACGGTGACGGGGTCAGGTGGTGAACAGTCGGGCCGGTGCCCGCTCGTGCGCGGCGGAGAAGGTGTCGGCCAGGGGCACCGAGCCGTGGATGTCGTACGGGCCCCGGGCCGCCAGGGCGGTCGCCGCGGCACGCACGATCTCCGGGTGCGCGCCGTACAGCATGGCCTGGGCCCGGCGGAAGTCCACCCTGCCCAGGCGTACGGCGGCGGCGGTCCAGCCGGCGCAGAAGGCGAACAGGTCCCCGGCCACCGCGTGCCTCTCCGACACCCCGAGACCGGCGTGCAGCGCCCCGGCCACGACCGCGTGGTTACCCGGCATGTCCCCCTCCCGGACCAGCGCCGCCAGTTTCCCGGCCACCGGCCCGCCGAAGACCCGGCCCGCGGTGTCCAGGAGCTGGCGGCCGGTCCGGGTGGCGGCCGCCCGCAGCTCGCGGTTGAGCTTGATCGCGTGCAGCCGCCGGTCGGCCTCCGCCAGCCGGTTCCAGTCACCCTCGGTCACCGCCCGGTGCGCGAGCACCAGGGCGGTGGCGTCGCCGGGCCCCACGGAGTGGCGGAGCAGGTCGGCCAGCAGGACCGGGAGGTCGTCCGGTCCCACCGTGCCGGACTGGACGTAGCCCTCCAGGCCGTGTGACAGGGTGTACAGACCGCTCGGAAAGGCCGAGTCGGTCAGCTGGAGCTGGACGAGCAGCGGACTGAGGTTCACGCGATGAAGTAGAGCTGGGTCAGTGGCAGTTTGGCGGCCGGCTTGATGAAGGCGTGCTCGCCGTCGAGCGAGACCTTGTAGGTCTCCGGATCCACGGTGATCCTCGGAAGCGCGTCGTTGCGGATCATGTCGTGCTTGCCGATGGTGCGGCAGCCCCGCACGGGGTGGACCAGCCGTTCCAGGCCGAGTTTGCCCGGCACCCCGGCCGCGATGCCGGCCTGCGACATGAAGGTGATGTTCGTCGCGGGCAGCGCCTTGCCGAACGCCCCGAACATGGGCCGGTAGTAGACCGGCTGGGGTGTCGGCAGCGAGGCGTTCGGGTCGCCCATCTGCACCCAGTTGATCTGGCCGCCCTTGACCACCACGTACGGCTTGGCCCCGAAGCCGTGCATCTGCCAGAGCACGATGTCGGCGAGCTTGCCCGCCTCCAGGGAGCCGACCACGTCGGAGATACCCGTGGTGCGGGCCGGGTTGATCGTCAGCTTGGCCAGATAGCGCAGGACCCGGAAGTTGTCGTTGCGGTCGGAGTCCTCCGGCAGCCTGCCCCGCAGGTCCTTGCAGTGGTGGGCGATCTGGAAGGCCCGGGTGAAGGACTCTCCCACCCGGCCCATCGCCTGCGAGTCGGAGGAGATCATGCTGATCACGCCCATGTCGTGCATGACGCTCTCGGCGGAGATGGTCTCGGCCCGGACCCGGCTGTCGGCGAAGGCGACGTCCTCGGGGTTGTCGTGGCTGAGGTGGTGGCAGACCATCACCATGTCCAGGAGTTCGTCCATGGAGTTGATGGTGTAGGGCAGCGTGGGGTTGGTGGAGGAGGGCATCACGTTCGGCTCACCGGCGACCCTGAGCAGGTCGGGGGCGTGACCGCCGCCGGCGCCCTCGGTGTGGAAGGTGTGGATCGCGCGCCCGTTGATGGCGCTGATCGTGTCCTCCAGGAAGCCGCTCTCGTTCATGGTGTCGGTGTGGATGGCGATCTGGATGTCGTACTCGTCGGCGATCGACAGCGAGTTGTCGATCACGGCGGGGGTGGAGCCCCAGTCCTCGTGGACCTTCAGCGCGCACGCCCCGGCCAGGAGTTGCTCGCTCAGCGGTTCCGGCCGGCTGCCGTTGCCCTTGCCCATCAGGCCGATGTTGATCGGCAGGCCCTCGAACGACTGGAGCATGCGGCCGATCCCCCACGGCCCAGGCGTGCAGGTGGTGCCCCGGGTGCCGTCGGAGGGGCCGACGCCACCACCGATCAGCGTGGTGATCCCGTTGCTCAGCGCGGCCTCCACCTGCTGCGGGGAGATGAGGTGGACGTGGCTGTCGATGGCGCCCGGGGTGGCGATCATGTGCTCGCCGGAGAGCACCTCGGTGCCGGGGCCGATGACCAGCCTCGGGTCCACGCCGTTCTCGGTGTGCGGGTTGCCCGACTTGCCGATGCCGGCGATCATGCCGTCCCTGATGCCGATGTCCCCCTTGACGATGCCGAGAATCGGGTCGACGACCACGACGTTGGTGATCACCATGTCCAGGGCGCCGCTGAAGTTGGTGGCTCCGGGCGCCGAGCCCATACCGTCACGGACGGTCTTGCCGCCGCCGTAGACGGACTCGTCCCCGTAGAAACCGGCGTTGTAGTCCTTCTCCACCTCGATCACCAGGTTGGTGTCGGCGAGCCTGACCCGGTCTCCGACGGTGGGGCCGAACATGTCGGCGTACTGTTTACGGCTCATGGTCACCATCGGACGTCAGCCTTTCTTCCTGGAGGCCGTCGCGGCCTTCCTCGCGGGCGCCTTCTTGGCCGCGCCGTTCTTGGCCGCCCCATTGGGGCTCTTGGCCTTCTCCACGGGCACGTCGAGGAAGCCGAAGTCGTTCACCCGCTCCATCGCGACCCGGTGGGTCTTGCCGGCGCGGACGCTGCCGTCGACCAGGCCGCTGAAGCCGTAGACGCGCAGGCCGCCGCCGTACTCGACGAGGTTGACCTGGTGGGTGTCTCCCGGCTCGATCCGGATGGCGTTGCCCGCCGGGAGGTCGAGGTGCATTCCGAAGGCCGCGTCCCGGTCGAAGGAGATCGCCCGGTTGACCTCGAAGAAGTGGTAGTGAGAACAGATCTGGACGGCCCTGTCACCGGTGTTGCGAATGGTCAGACTGGTCTTTCTCCGTCCCTTATTGAGCTCGATATCCCCTTCGCCGTATATGTAGCGTTCATGACGCGGCAGGGTCTCGTGCTTCACGGACTTGCGTACCATGACTTCTCCCTCGATCAATGAGTGTGATGGTGGTGATGGTCGCCGGACACGGCGGCGAGACCGTCGTCCGCGTGCCTTCTCCAGCGCTCCCCGGCCGTCGCGACCCGCCGTCTGACCAGTTCCTCCAGCGAGGCCGGGGTGAGTAACGGGCCCGCCCAGGTCACGCCCTCGGGCAGGTCGGGTTCGGCGAACGACGCCGGGACGACGGCGACCTGCCGAGCGCCGAGCAGACGGCATCGGGACACGCCCTCGGCGACGTCCGGATCACCGCCCATCAGCGCGACCTCGACCCAGCGGAGCCCGCTGTGCCGGCGCACCAGGTGCGCCACCCGGAACAGTTCGGCGTCCTCCTCCGGCGACGCCGAGGGCGCGGTCACCAGCACCGCCCACGGCCCGTCCGGTGAGGACGCCGGTACCGCGACGCGACCGGCCGCGGCCCGCAGCCAGCCGACGAGATGGGCCGACGTGCCGAGCGGCGGGGCGAGCAGCAACTCCCCCGGCCGGCGGCCCCGGCCGTTCCAGCGGAGGATCTGCGCGATCTGGGCCGCCAGCCCCGTGTCCCGCCCGAGCGTCATCGGGACGACGACCGCCGGGTGCCGGGTGAGGGCGTACAGGTCCCGGCCGACGGCCGTGACCGTGGCGCCGGGAAGGTCGCCGAGCGCGCGGCCGTACCGGCTTTCGTGCCCGCCGACCAGCACCGTCCCACCTGCCGCCGGCGACCGCGGCGCCGTCACCGGCTCCCGGCCCACCGTCGGCGCCCCCGCCCACCCGAGCGCCGGCACTTTCAGACGCCGACGGGGTCGTGGCAGGAGACGAGCTTGGAGCCGTCCGGGAAGGTCGCCTCGACCTGCATGAGGGGGAGCATCTCCCGGACGCCGTCCATGACGTCGGCCGGTCCGACGACCTTCTTTCCGAGCTCCATGCAGTCGGCGACCGTCTTGCCCTCGCGGGCCGCCTCCAGGACGGCCGCGCTGACGAGCGCCACCGTCTCGCTGTAGTTGAGCTTCAGGCCGCGTGACCTGCGCTTGGCCGCCAGGTCCGCCACAACGTAGATCAGCAGCTTGTCCAGTTCCCTGGGTGTGAGATTCATGGAAGGTCCCCCTTTTCAGAAGATTCGTTTGGTCTGTCCGACAGGGTCGTCCGGCAGAGCCGTCCGGCACGGTCACCCGGCACGCCTGAGCCAGGAGAGCGCCGGGACGGCGGCGAGGAAGGTCCAGGCCACCACGACGAACGGCCACGTCAGGGTGTGGCCGCCGAACGGGGCGAAGAAGGTGGTCAGGGCCGCGGTCAGGCCGGTGGCCGTGATCGCCCCGATGGCGGCGTAGACGCCGCCGGCCGGGGTCAGCACGACGAAGATCCCGGCGAGCGCCATCCCCACCAGGACGGAGTTGTAGCCGTACAGCCCGGCGGCGATGTCGGCGGCGGGGGCGCCCAGCACCCAGGCGGTCGCCATCCCGATCAGGCTGGAGACCACCGCGGCGACGGCGGCGATCCAGTTGCCCACCACCAGGCCGATCAGGAAGATGAGGCCGACGTACCACTTGTTCTGGAAGAAGATCTGGCCGATCCCGTTGAACATGCCCTGCCAGGTGTCGTTCCAGGTGAGCGCCGTACGGCCGGTCGCCGCCGACGGAAGCGCGGGGCCGATCTTGCCCTGCCTGACGCGTTCGAAGGCGGGGGCGGCGAGCAGCATCGCGCTGGTGACGATGCAGAACGGCGCGGTGAAGGTCGGCAGGTTGAACGGCTTGAGCAGGGTGACCAGCGCGGAGGTGACCACGCTGCCGGCGACGCACCCCAGCACGGTCAGGAGCGTGGTCATCCAGCCCACCCCGAAGTAGAGGACGAACGCGACGCCGATGAGGGTGCCGCTGAAGCCCTCAAGCCCCAGCTCGATCCGGTCGCGCGCGGCACCGAAGGCGTAGGCGGTGAGCGTGGCCACCGCCGACCCCAGCAGACCGTAGACGCCGTAGCGCCAGCCCCCGGCGAACAGGGCGACGATGAAGATGAGACCGGTCCAGGTGCCGGCCATGAAGTCGACCTGCCCGACTCCGCGGACCACCGAGATGAGCAGGGGGAGTGGCCTCAGCCACCGCGTGGGCGGGGTGGCTGCCGCCGGAGTCGTCGATGTCACGTCGGCCTCTCCGAGTTTTCCTCATTTATCTGGGGCCGCGTTGAGCCGTCCGGACCTCTCATTCCCGGCACCGGGCGGCGAACTACCCGAGAACCACTCTTTTAATGGGATCAATACCTGTTTTCTCACCTACTTTTACCCGCACCGTTTTATTACCGCCAAATCCATGAATGTGATGTTTCACTCCCCCCACTTCCGATCATTAACCGACAGATCGGAAGCACCGCTAAGTGAGGTTCGACGATGCCTACCGGATTGAATACCGGCGATTCCGCCTGGGTGCTGGTGAGCACCGCGATGGTGCTGCTGATGACACCGGGACTCGCCTTCTTCTACGGCGGCATGGTCCGTTCGAAGAACGTTTTCAGCATGCTCTTCATGAGCTTCATCTCGATCAGCCTGGTGACGGTTCTCTGGTTCGCCTACGGCTACGGGCTGGTCTTCGGACCGGACGCGGGCGGGCTCGGCCTGATCGGCTTCGGCGACTTCCGCTTCGCCAACGTCAAGGCCACCGACCTGACGGGCGCGGTCCCGACCTACGCCTACGCGCTCTTCCAGCTCACCTTCGCCATCATCACCGTCGCCCTGATCAGCGGCTCGGTGGCCGGACGCACCCGGGTCGGGCCATGGATGATCTTCTCGGTGGTCTGGGCCACCCTCGTCTACTTCCCGATCGCGCACTGGGTCTTCGACACCGGCGGCTGGATCCACAGGATGGGCACCCTCGACTTCGCCGGCGGCCTGGTGGTCGAGCTCAACTCGGGAATGGCCGGCCTCGCGCTGGCCGTGGCGCTGGGCCCCGGCGTCAGGTACCGGCGGGGTGATCCACCCCAGCCCAGCAACATCCCGCTGGTCATGCTCGGGCTGGCCCTGCTCTGGTTCGGCTGGTTCGGCTTCAACGGCGGATCCGCGCTGAACGACGGCCCGACCGCGGTCACGGCGTTCCTGAGCACCATGATCGCGAGCTGCGCGGGCATGCTGGCCTGGATGTTCCTGGAGTGGCTCCGGGCCCGCAGGTTCAGCAAGCTGGGTTCGGCCACCGGAGCCGTCGCCGGTCTGGTGGCCATCACGCCGTCGTGTGCCTACGTGAACGTCGAGGGCGCCCTGGTGATCGGCATCGTCGCCGCCGTCCTCTGCTCGTTCGCCGTCGAGTGGAAGTTCGTCCTCGGTTACGACGACACCCTGGACGTGGTCGGCGTGCACGGCATGGGCGGCATCGTGGGCACCCTGCTGATCGGGCTGTTCTCGACCGGAGCGTTCAAGACCGCCGGCCTGTTCTACGGCGGCGGCGGCGCGCTGCTCGGCAAGCAGGCGCTCTCCATCGTGGTGGTGGGCGTCTACAGCTTCGTGGTCACCTTCGTGATCGGCAAGGTCGTCGACCGGCTCTTCCGGATGAAGGAGACCGAGGCCGAGCAGCTCGCCGGCTCGGACCTGCAGTTCGGCCAGGGGTAGCGCCCGGGGTGGGCGATCAGAACGCCCTGCCCAGGGCCGCGCCGACGAAGGCCGCCACGAGACCGCACACGACGTTGATCAGCAGGTTGGTCACCGCGAGGCGGCGCTCGCCCTGCTCGGCCAGTTTCAGGGTGTCGTTGGCGAAGGTGCTGTAGGTGCTGAGCGCCCCGCAGAACCCGGTGCCGGCCAGGGCCAGCGCCCAGCCGGGCAGCCAACCGGTGCTCACCCCCGCCCCCACCAGGCCGAGCAGGAACGAGGCCGACACGTTCGCGATGAAAATGGCCCACGGAAAGTGCGTGGGGATCCACTTGCCGAGAAGGTAGCGGAGCGGAGCCCCGAAGGCGCCGCCCACCAGTACCAGGATGGCGGTGGTCATATCACCCTCCTGGCGAAGGCCGTCCCGACGAACACGGCGATCATCGCCAGCACGGGGGTGAGCACCAGGTGTGCCACCGCGACACCGGGCTGGCCGTAGTGGAACCTCTGCTCCACGTTCACCGCGTAGGAGGAGAAGGTGGTGAAACCGCCGAGGAAGCCGGTGGACAGGAACGGTCCGACGAGCGGGTGGCCGGGATGTCTCTCCAGCCAGACGGTGAGCACGCCGATCAGCAGACAGCCGGACACACTGACCCACAGCAGCGTCCACTGAAAATCCCGTGGCGGGTTCGGAAAGGCCAGATGGATCAGGTGACGGGCCAGCGCGCCGAGCGCCCCTCCACAGGCCACCGCCGCGACGTCGGTTCGAGAGATCTTCATACCCGCAGGCTAGATCGGGACGGCGGGGACCACCGGCCTCGACACCCTCCAGATTCTCCCCGATTTCCACATCGTCGCAGTTCAGGCGAGCGCCTGAGCCACAACCATGCCGAACCAGGCCGCGCCCAGACCGGCTGTGACGCTCGCGGCGACGTTGATGACCGCGAGCAGGCGGGCTCCGCTCTCGGCCAGCCGTACCGTCTCGTAGGCGAAGGTGGAGTAGGTGGTCAGCGCGCCGCAGAACCCGCTCCCGGCCAGTGCCAGGATCGCGCTGTGGGCGGGCAGCGCGGCCAGGAAGCCCAGCAGCGCCGATCCGGCCACGTTGACGGTGAAGGTCCCCCACGGGAACGTCGCGTCGTAGTGGATCTGGATCGCGCGGTCGGTCAGGTAGCGCAGCGGCGCTCCCAGGGCCGCGCCCAGGGCGACCAGCAGCAGGGTCACGGGGTTCCCTCGGTCTTCTCCGCCTCCTCGGTCCGCCCGGTCCGCTCGGGGGGCGCCACCGTCCTGCCCGCGTGACGGACCACCTCGACCGGCTCGACGACGACCAGTCCCTCGGTGACCAATTCCTCCAGCTGAGGAAGGAACGCCCGGATCGCCTCCGCCGAGTCGATGATGATGATCTCCAGCGGAAGGTCGCCGGACAGCGAGAGGATCCGGGTGGTGTGGATGTGGTCGGAGACGCCGTATCCCTCGATGCCGCGGATCACGCTGGCCCCGGCCAGGCCGGCCTGATGGGCTCGGTGCACGATCTCGTGGTACAGCGGCCGATGACGCCACTGCCCGGTCTCGCCAATGAAGATCGTCAGTCGGAGCGCGGGCCCCTGTATGTTCACGACCGCTCCTCGCCTCGGGGACGGATTCGGGGACGGATGAGGAGGCGGATCGCCGACGCGCCGAGATGGACCGCCACCAGGGCGGCGACCGCCGTACTCGCCAGGTAGGCCAGCGCCGTCTCCGGGGAGCCGGCGGCGACCGTCTGGCCGACGTCGAGGATGTAGGCGGAGAAGGTGGTGAACCCGCCCAGCACCCCGATCCCGAGGAACGGGCGGACCAGCGGACGCGCCTGCCAGATCTCGGTGACGAGCACCATCAGCACGCCGATCAGCAGGCATCCGGTCACGTTGACCAGGAACGTGGCCCAGGCGAAGCCCCCCGGTGGATGCGGCAGGGCCGCGCTGATCCCGTAGCGGGTCAGCGCCCCGATCACCCCACCGGCCGAGATCGCCCCAAGCGTCGCCCACTGGGCCCGCCAGATCCGCCAGGACCGCCACGCCTGCCGGGGCCGCCGGGGCTCCGCCCGCCGGGGGACGGCTCGCGGATCACCGCCGGAGCCCGTTGGAAGACCTGGGGGACGACGATCGGGTGTCTCGGACATGGCACTCTCCCACCAGCACGACGGAACGTATCTGATAGGGACCGTTGACGGTCGCCGCCGTGGTCTGCTCCGGGTCGGTGGAGCCGGCGGGCCCCACCGCCGTGGCCTCTCGCACATCGCACGGAGGTCGTCGGCTTCATCATAACGACCACCCTCGACCACCGATAGGAGCCGATACGGTGACCACTTCCCCTCTCCGAGGTGACCGTCCTCCACGGCACCGGTACGGCGAGCGGCGACCCCGGCCCGATCGCCGCCCGGCGGCGCGCGCCCCGGGGAACGTTCCCGGTCACAACGCTAGGCGGGCCCGCGGGTCTCCCCGGCCTTGCGGGACTCCCTGGCCTTGCGGGCCGCCTCCACCTTGGCGCTCGCGGCGTACCTGTCGACGTACTCCTGGCCGGAGAGCTCCATCAGCGCGTACATGATCTCGTCGGTGACGGCGCGCAGGACGAGGCGGTCCTCCTCCATCCCGTAGTAGCGGGAGAAGTCCAGCGGCTTGCCGAACTTCACCCCCGGGCGGATGCCCAGCCTGGGGAGGAGACGGCCCGGGGGCATCATCTCGAAGGTGTTGACCATCGCCCACGGAACGACGGGGACACGCGCCTCCAGGGCCAGCCGGGCCACGCCGGTCTTGCCCTTGTAGAGGCGCCCGTCGTGGGAGCGGGTGCCCTCGGGGTAGATGGCGAGCACCTGGCCCTCGGCGAGAATGCGCTTGCCGGTGCGGAGCGCCCCCTCGCTGGCCTTGCCGCCCGAGCGGTCGATCGGGACGGTGCCCACACCGCTGAAGAAGGCCCGGCTGAGAAAACCCTTGACCCCCCGGCCGGTGAAGTAGTCGGACTTGCCGAGGGAGATCACCTTACGCGGCAGGAACAGCGCCCCGAAGAAGTGGTCGGCGAACGACAGGTGGTTACCGGCCAGGATCACCGGCCCCTCCCGTGGCACGTTGTCCACGCCCTCCGCCCACGGGCGGAAGACGAGATGGAGGAAGGGCCAGAGGATGGCCTTCACCACCCAATAGAACACGTGAGGCTCCTTCGGTCGGCAGGGGGACCTGGGATCATCCTCCCATCTCCAAGCCGGAGCACCTACCTCACCAAACCCCCCAAAACGACCTCTCGCAAAATACGCCCCAGGCATGCGACGATCGGGCGAACCTACAAGGAGCTGCGATGCCAGTCATGCCCGGCGCGGAGCCGTACCACCACAGGGGCGGAAAGATCGGGGTCCTGCTCTGTCACGGATTCACCGGGTCGCCCCAGTCACTGCGCCCCTGGGGCGAGTACCTGGCCTCGGCGGGCCTCAGCGTGACACTGCCCAGGCTGCCGGGGCACGGCACCACCTGGCAGGAGATGGGCCGCACCCGCTGGGAGGACTGGTACGCCGAGCTCGACAAGGCCCTGGCCGACCTGCGCGGCGACTGTGACGAGGTCTTCGTGACGGGTCTGTCGCTGGGCGGCTGCATGGCGCTGCGGCTGGCCGAGGTGCACGGCGAGGGGATCAGGGGGGTGGTGGTCGTCAACCCCTCGGTCGCCAACGACGTGCCGCTGCTGGCGCTGGCGCCCCTCCTCGGGCTGGTGGTCCGGTCGGTGCCCGGAGTGGCCGGGGACATCAAGAAGGAGGGGGTGACCGAACTCGCCTACTCGCGGACGCCGGTAAGGGCCGCCGCCACCCTCCCCCGGCTGTGGGCACTGACCCGCGCGGAGCTTCACAAGATCACCCGGCCGGTGCTGGTCTTCCACAGTCCGCAGGACCATGTCGTCAAACCGGCCAGTGTACGTATCCTGCGTGAGAGGCTGACCGGGGGGAACCTTAGTGTTGTGGAGCTCAACGACAGCTACCACGTCGCGACTCTCGACAACGATGCGGATCGGATCTTTGCGGGGAGCCTGGAGTTCATCAAAGCGAACGCCTCTGTACCCTTGCAGGGAGACTGAACGCGAGTGGGGAATGCGCGGTCTCCGGGAGGGACGGGCCGGCTAAGTGACACCTCAAAGCGATGAGGACGAGGTCTGGCGTCAGATCGTCGCGTCCTTCAACGACACCGCCGAGCTCGACTCGGCCGACCAACCCTGGCCGGACAGCGAGAACCTGCCGGTCGAGCCTCCCCGGCGGGTGGTCAAGCAGTCGGAGGAGGAACGGCCCCCCTCGGTCGAGGAGGAGTTCACCGACCTCATCGACGACGAGGAGACCGACCCCGACGACGAGGGCCACTACGTGCCCCCGCCCCCGCCCCCTCTCCCCAGGACCGACACCACCACCAAGATCGCCTGGCTGGGCCTGTTCGGCGGGCCCGCCTACCTGCTGCTCAGCGCCGCCCTGAACTGGAAACTGCAGGGCTGGATGCTGTTCACCGCGGTGGCCGTCTTCATCGGCGGCTTCGTGGCTCTGGTGGTGCGGATGGGGGACGGGCCGCCCAACGACTCCGGCTGGGACGACGGCGCGGTCATCTGAGGGTCCGCGGTCACCCGAGGGTTTCCCGGGGCCGCTCATCGGGGGCCTCCACACCGGGAGTGCCCGGCCCGCCCGGCGCTACGGCTTGGCCCGCTCCGGGGTGCCGAACCGCTCGATCACGTCGGTGTAACGGCCTTGGGCGTCCACCACGTGGCCCACGGTCCACACGGTGCCGGTGGCGGGGAGATAGGTCACCGACTGGAGCCTGATGGTCCGCGGGGTGTCGGCGGTGGCGCCGCGCAACGTCTTGACCGTGTGACCGTCGTAACGGAGCAGGAACGCCTCGCCCGGCCGGTCCATGTCCACCCCTGAGATCCAGAAGTGCCCCTTGCGGTCGCCGGTCACGCCGTACAGGCGCACGTCGTCGCCGGACAGGGAGATCCGGGACCACTTCTTGCCGTTCCAGGACAGGATCAGCGGGCTGACCCCGCCCGACCGCCGGTAGACGCCGCCGACGGCCAGCGCCCGCTTCGCCCCGTCGAGGTAGACGTCACGCAGATAGCCGCCCGGGATGTCGGGGGCCGCCACGGCCTTCCATCGGCCGCCGGACAGCTTCGTGATCAACGGCCTGCCGCCGGTGTCCCCCACCGCCCAGCCGTCGCCCTTGCCGGCCAGCGCCACGCCGTACAGGGTGCCCTTGCCGGTGAGCTGCGTGAGCCTCCACCTGCCACCGGACTCGGCGACGATCAGGGGTTGCCGGTCCCGGCGGCCGACCGCGGTCATCCGGCCGGGGACGGCCGCCACCCCGCCCAGCCAGTCACCCGCGTGCAGCCTGTCGACGACGACCCGGTCGAAGCCCGTCCCGTCCCCCGCCGCGAGGTACGGCATGCCGTCGTGGCCCTCACCGACGGCCCACAGCCGGGTCGGGGAGGCTGCGGCGACCGAGCGCAGCAGCCCCGCGCCGGTGGGGTCGTTGCGGATGCCGACCTCGGTCCAGGCCGCGCCGTCCCAGTGGGTGATCGCGCCCCGGCTCTGCCAGATGTCCCAGACGCTCTGCTGGCCCACCGCCCAGACGTCACCGGCGGAGATCCCCGCCACATCGGACAGCGACCCGTCGCTGCTCAGCCGCGCGCTGGTCGGCGCCTGCCATGCCTCCGCCACGGGCGGGCTGACGGGATCGGCGTGAGCGGCCGGCGGAGAGAAGGCCGGCAGGAGCAGACCTCCCGCGCACAGCGCCAGCACACGCCGCGGAAGGCGACGGGTCATGCCCCAAATGGTACGGCGCACAACCCCTCCCGCGTGCCCGGCTCCCCGACTTGCCGCCCGGATGGAGATCTCGGGAAAGTGTGCGGAGCGTATCGTGCCCGATCCTTGGGGTTCAACGGCCGTCTTCACCGAGGTCGCCCCCGCGACCGGCACCGGCACCGGGACGGGGGTCGAGGCCGGGACGGAGGTCAGGGCGGGGATCGACGCCGGAAGCGCCCGAGGCGGGTTCACCCGTCCCGGCCGGCTCGGCCGGGCAGGACGCCTTCCCCGGAGGAGACCGTGAGTTCGGCGACCACCGGCAGGTGGTCGGTGGCCAGCGGAAGGTCGGCGGGGTCGGCTCCGGCCCCGCCGCAGGAGACCACCGAGAGACCCGCCGCCGCGAAGATCGCGTCGATGCGCTCACGGGGCCGCACCGCGGGGAAGGTGAGGCCGTCACCGGACGGCGAGACCGGATAGCAGTCGGCCAGCCGCTCGGCGATACGCCGCCAGGCCGGTTCGTGGGACTGCTCGTTGATGTCCCCGGCGAGCACCGGCAGCGCGCCGAAGCGGTCGGAGGCGGCCCGCAGCAGGGTCAGGGCCTCACCCGCGTGGTACGACCGGGCGTCGGCGTCGAGATCGAGGTGAACGGAGCCGACCGCCACCCGCCGCCCCCCGGTCTCGACCACGGCGATGGCGATGGCGCGCCGTTCCAGACCGGGGAAGCGCCTGAGCAGGTGTCCCTCGCCGTACAGCAGCCGGACACCCGGCCCGGTCAGCACGGCCACCCCGCCGGAGCGCCGCCCGGCCGCCACGGTCAGGCCTCCGGAGGCGGCCAGCCGCTCGCGCCTGCGACGCCACCGCAGGAACCGGGGCGCCTCCTGCACGCAGAGCACGTCGGCGCGGAGCGCGGTGATCACCCGTCCCAGCGCGGCGACGTCGTCCCTCATGGAACGCACGTTGTAGCTGGCGACTCTGAGCGGCACGGCTCCCCCGCCCCGTCCGGAGAGCACCTTCGCCTCAGCCCCGCCTCAGCGGAGCCGGGCGAGGTCGGCCGCGCCGACCACGCCCGCCGCCGCGCCCAGCTCGGCCAGGCGGATGTCGGCCACCGGGCGGTGCCCCCGGCCGGTCAGGTTGCGGGCGAAGTTCTCCCGGACCTGGTCGATCCAGAGGTCGGAGGCGCGTGAGACGCCGCCGCCGAGGATGAAGCAGCCGGGGTCGAGGATCGCGGCGAGGTCGTCCAGGCCCTGGGCGAGCCAGGCGGCCAGCGTGGCGAAGGCGGCCAGTGCCGCCGGGTCCCCCCGCCGGGCCGCCTCGGTGACCGCCTGGCCCTCGATGCGGTCGGGCGATCCGCCGGCGAGCTCCAGCAGCCCGGCGGCGCGCGCCGGGTCGCGCTCGGCGATCTGCCGGGCCTCGGCGACGAGGGCGTTGCCGCTGGCGTACTGCTCCCAGCAGCCCAGGTTGCCGCACCCGCACAGGCGCCCCTCGGGGACGACCTGCATGTGGCCGAGTTCGGCGCCCATACCCCAGCGGCCCCGGTAGAGCGTGCCGTCGAACACCAGGCCGCCGCCGATCCCGGTGCCGACAGTCACGCACACCAGGTGGGTCTCACCGCGCCCGGCGCCGAACCTGGCCTCGCCCCACGCCATGGCGTTGGCGTCGTTCTCCACCACGACGGGCAGGCCGACCAGATCGGAGACCTTCTTCTGCAGGGGCTCCTCGCGCCAGGCGAGGTTGGGCGCGAAGCGCACGACGGACCGGGTCTCATCCACGAACCCCGCGGCGCCGAGTCCCACGGCCTCGATCTCCCGGCCCTCGACGAGCTCCGCGACGACCTCGGCGATCGTCTCGGCGACCTGCTCGGAGTTCCGGGCCGGGGTGGGCCGCAGCAGATGCGCGACGACTTGACCGTCCTCGTCCACGACCCCTGCCGCGATCTTGGTGCCGCCGATGTCAACGCCGATGGTCAGCGCCATTGTCCGTCCTCTCCCCCTGGGTTCACCCCAGGCCGCTCCCTCTGGACTCAGCCCAGACCTCTTCCCCCGGGCTCAGCCCAGGTCGACGTGCTCCGCGGGAGCCTCGGCCCGGTCGCGCTCGCGTTCCCGCCCGCCGGACGAGGGCCTGTTCAGCCCGTCGACGGCCGACTTGAACACCGCGAACAGCTCGCCGCCCGCCCGCACCAGGTGGTCGGCGACCGCGCCACCCGACTCACGCTGGGCGGCCATGGCGCGGCAGACGGGACAGGCCCGGCAGATGTACTCGTCGTGCTCGGAGACCGCCTCCCCCCACACGTCCCGCCCGCTCCGGGGGGAGCCGGAGAAGACTCCACCGACCCCGGTCACCGTGCCCCGGATCAGGCTCCTGCCCAGTTCCCTGGCCGCCTTCTGCTGGAGCGCGTCGAAAAGCTTGAACGCCTCCTCGGCCGCGTCGCCCAGCGGGTCCGTGCCCTTCTCGGGCTTCTCGGTTCTTCCGGTCTTCTCAGTCATCAGGCCCTCCCGTCTCGAACCGTACCCGGAGAAGGCCCGCATGCAGCACGGCATCTCGGACATGACGGCCTACCCGCCGTGTCACGCGCTCTCGACGCGCCTCTTCAGCCCCTTCAGGGCGGTGTCGATGATGACCTTCTCCGCCCTCCGCCTGATCATGCCGATCATGGGAACCTTGAGGTCCACCGCGAGCTCGTACGTCACCTCGGTACCGCTGCCCGCATCGGCCAGGCGATAACGCCCGGTGAGCCCGGAGACCATCCTCCCCGCCTCGACGATGCTCCATTCGACGGACTCGTCGCCGTGCCAGCTGTAGCCGAGGGTGTACTCGTCGTTGATCACGCCCGCGTCCAGGACGAACCGGACCCGCACCGGCCTGCCGTCCTGCCCGGCGGACAGGACCCGCGCCGACTTCACCTGGCCCGCCCACTCCGGGTACGCCGGGAAGTCGGCGATCGTCCTCATGACGGTGGACCGGCCGGCGCCGATCGTAATGGTGGAGGTGGTGCGATCAGCCATGGGCATACCGTACTCGTTCGCCGTTTCCTCGCGAACGCACGGCTCACCGCTCAGGGACTCGCCACACCACCCGCCAATATGGACATAAGTAACGAATCAGATGCGACACGGGCGACGCGAACACGGTCCGGAGGCCCGGCGGGGCAAGACTGATACCGTGAAATCGCCCCCGGCCACGCCTGGGTGACGGATCTACCCTCGCGGAGCACCTCGGGACGATCTCCAGGCAGCCCATCGATCCGCGTTTCCCGCAGGAGTGACCCGTGCGCGAGTACAGCGTCCCCGTTCTGGTGGATGTCCCCGCCTCCGCCAACCTCACCGACACGGTGTTTCACCGTGCCGAACAGGAGCCGGGCACCGTCGTCCTGCGCCGCAAGGCCGGCGACGGCTGGGCCGCCGTCACCGCGGGCGAGTTCCGCGACCAGGTCGCCGCGGTGGCCAAGGGGCTGATCGCGGCCGGCGTCGAGCCGGGCGACCGGGTGGCCCTGATGTCACGCACCCGCTACGAGTGGACCGTGATCGACTACGCCATCTGGGCGGCCGGCGCGGCCAGCGTGCCGATCTACGAGACCTCCTCGTCCGACCAGGTCAGGTGGATCCTCTCCGACAGCGGCGCGAAGGCCGTCTTCGTGGAGCTGGACACGCACCGGGAGACCGTCCGCGAGGCGATGTCCGACCTGCCGGAGCTCAAGCACCTCTGGCACATCGACGACGGCGCCACCGGCGAGCTGGCCGCGAGCGGCGCCGAGGTGACCGACGAGACGCTCGCCGGGCGCAGGGGCGGGTGCGGCACGGCCGACCTGGCGACCATCGTCTACACCTCCGGCACCACCGGCCGCCCCAAGGGCTGCGCGCTGACCCACGACAACCTGCTGTTCACCGCGAGGAACGTGGCGGCCGGCCCCCTGGAACCGCTGTTCACCGTGGACGGCCGGGCCGCGCTGCTGTTCCTCCCGCTCGCGCACGTCTTCGCCCGCATGATCCAGGTGGTGCTGGTCGAGACCGGCACGATCCTGGCGCACACCGCGAACATGAAGAACGTCGCCCCCGACCTGCAGAGCTTCCGTCCGACCTTCCTGCTGGGCGTGCCCAGGGTGTTCGAGAAGGTCTACAACGCGGCCGAGCAGAAGGCCTCGGCCGCGGGCAAGGGCAAGATCTTCCACGCCGCCGCCGCCACCGCGATGGCCTGGAGCCGGGCGCGGTCCACCGGCGGTGCCGGGCTCGGGCTCACGCTCAAGCACGCCCTGTTCGACAGGCTGGTGTACGGCAGGCTCCGCGCGGCCACCGGCGGCAGGCTCACGGCCGCCGTGTCCGGCGGTTCGGCCCTGGGCGAGCGGCTCGCCCACTTCTTCCGGGGCGTGGGCATCGAGGTCTTCGAGGGATGGGGCCTGACCGAGACCTCCGCGCCCTCCACGGTCAACCAGCCGGGCGCCAACAAGATCGGCACCGTCGGCAAGCCGTTCCCCGGCGTCACGATCGGCATCGGGCAGGACGGCGAGGTGCTGGTCAAGGGGCGCCACGTCTTCTCCGGTTACTGGAACGACGAGAAGGCCACCGCCGAGGTGGTCGACGCCGACGGCTGGTTCCACACCGGCGACGTCGGCGAGCTCGACGGGGACGGCTACCTGCGGATCACCGGCCGCAAGAAGGAGATCCTCGTCACCGCCGCCGGCAAGAACGTCGCCCCCGGCCCGATGGAGGACCGCATCCGCGCCCACCCGCTGATCAGCCAGGCGCTGGTGGTCGGCGACGACAGGCCGTTCGTCGGGGTGCTGGTGACCCTCGACCCCGAGGCCCTGGAGCAGTGGAGGACGGCCCACGGCAGGCCGGGCGCCGGCGTCGCCGACCTCAGCACCGACCCGGCGATCCTCGCCGAGGTGCAGAAGGCGGTGGACGACGCCAACCGGTCGGTCTCCAAGGCCGAACAGATCAAGAAGTTCGCGGTGCTCGACATCGACATCACCGAGGAGAGCGGGCACCTGACCCCGACCCTCAAGGTCAAGCGCAACATCGTGACGCGCGACTTCGCCAGGCAGATCGACTCCCTGTACGGCTGACACGCGGCTCCGGGGGCTAAGCCCCCGTGACCGCCCTGGTGTCCGGCGGCACCGCCAGCAGGCGGGCGAATCGGTCGGCGACCAGGCTCCAGTCCCAGTCGCGCCGGACCCACTCGCGCCCGCGCTCGCCCATCGCCCGGGCCGCCGCCGGATCCCGCAGCAGGCCGACGAGGGCTCCGGCCACCCCCTCGGGGGAGGTTCCGTCCACCACCAGGCCGGTCTCCCCCGGCAGGACGGCGTCGGGCGCACCGCCCGACGCGCCCGCCACCACGGGCAGCCCGCTGGCGGACGCCTCCAGGTAGACGATGCCGAGCCCCTCCACGTCGATGCCGCCCAGCCTGGTACGGCAGGGCATGGCGAACACGTCTCCCGCGTCGAGGTGGGCGGGCAGCGAGGACCACGGGAGCGGCCCGGTCATCCTGACCGAGTCGCCCAGCGGCCGGGCCAGCCGTTCCAGGGTCGCGCGGTACGGCCCGCCGCCCACGATCAGCAGCACGGCGCCGGGCACCGCCCGCAGCACCTCGGGCCAGGCCCGCAGCAGGATGTCCTGCCCCTTGCGGGGCACCAGCCGGGACAGGCAGACCACCACCGGCCGATCCCCCAGGCGCAGTGCCGCCCGTACCCGATCCCCGCCCGCGCCGGGGTGGAAGACGCCGGTGTCGACGCCGGGAGCCAGCCGTACCAGTTTCTCCCCGGGGATCACCCTCGCCAGCCGCCGCCTGGTGTACTCCCCCAGGTAGGTCACCACATCGGCGTGGCCGCCGATCCTCGCGAGCAGCCGCCGCGCGACCGGGACCCCGGCCCAGGCCGCCTCGTGGCCGTGGGTGATCATGACGATCCGCCGCGCCCCGGCCGCGCGCAGGTCCGGCGCGAGCAGGCCGAGCGGGGCCGCCGCCCCGAACACCACGGTGTCGCACGTGAACTCGGCGACCAGCCCCGCCGCCCGGCGGGCGACCGCGGGGACGGGCAGCATCAGCGAGGTGGGGTGGCGCACGATCGGGTAAGGCTGCCCGGCGTCGAAGCCCGGGCAGCCGGGCCACCTCGGGGCGTAGACGACCACCGAGTCCGGCGGCCGTCCCGCGGCGAGGCCGTGCACGAACGACTGGATCCCCCCGGCCCGGGGCGGGAAGTCGTTGGTGACGATCAGCGTACGGTTCACGGCTCCCGCATGCCGTTCAGCAGGGCCCAGGAACGTGCCATCGCGATGCGCTGCGGCGTCGTGGGATGAGATGCATAGATCAGGTATTCAATAGCACTGGGCGACAAATCGGAAATATTGGTGATCGCCAGGCGTTTCTGCATGGCGGCGAACACCACCGGCTTCCCCGTCAGGTCCAGCGCGTGCGCGTCGGCCCGTGCCTCGATGTGCCTGCTGACCAGGTTCTGCGCCGGTCCCGACAGGACCGTGGCCAAGGTCAGCACCCCCATCACCAGGCCCACCGCCCTCGGGTCGGCCGGTGAGGCGACTCCGGCGCGTCGCCGTACCGGGCCCGCCGAGGTCAGCAGGTAGAGCAGGCACGCCCCGCAGGCCGCGGCCAGGCCGCCGACGAGCGTGCCGTACAGGACGTCCCCGGCCTTGGCGTGGCCCAGCTCGTGCGCCACCACCAGCTCGACCTGGTCGCCGGGGGCTCGCAGCAGCGTGTCGTAGACCACGATCCTGCGGGTCGCGCCGAACCCCGAGACGTAGGCGTTGAGCGCGGTGGTCCGCCGGGAGGCGTCGGCGACGAGCACGTCCTCGACCGGCACGCCGTCCCTGGCCGCCATGGCCAGCAGGTCGTCGCGGAGCCGGCCCGCGGGCATCGGCGTGAAGTCGTTGAAGATGGGCTCGATCACCACCGGGTAGGCGAAGGAGGCGAGCACCGTCAGCGCGAACGCGCCGATCGCGGCGGGGATCCACCAGCGGCGGTAACGGCGGGCCAGCGCGACCACCGCCAGCACCATGATCGCCAGCAGCCCGGTCCTGACCGCGATGTTCTTGACGCGGTCGGCCGACCAGGCCGGCCAGCCCTGCGTGGACAGGCCGAACTCGCGCAGGTGGGTCTCCGACCACATACCCAGCGGCCAGCGCAGGACCTCCACGGCCGCCGACAGCAGGAGAACACCGAGCAGCACCCGCAGCCACCACGGCCCCCGCAGCCCGCCGAGCAGCCGCGCGCCCAGCGGGGTGCCCACCAGCGCCCCCGCCACGATCAGGGTCAGGCCGAGCGACAGGTAGCCGGGGGCGCCGACCGCGGCGTCGAAGGACTCGGAGCGGGCGATCTGGGCGGCGGTGAAGTCACGGGCCGGATCCGGCGCGACCGGCGGGGCGTCGGCGGGCAGCGCCCGCCAGGGCGTGGTCAGCGCCACGACCACCAGCGTGGCCGCGCCGAGGACGGCCAGCGCCCATCCCGCGCCTCTCAGCCCCGAGGGCGTGTCCGTCACGGTCCGCGTCATCCGAGTTCCCTCCGGAGGTGGTCGCGCCAGGCGGCGGTGAGCTCGGCCCGCGACAGACCCAGCACGCCGCCCACATCGCTACCGTAAAGCCTCACCAGCGCCCGCTCACCGAAGCGCTCCGCGATGTACCGGCAGGCGAGCCACGCCTCCTCGTAGCTCTGGGCGGCGCGTGAGGCGCCGGGAGCGAAGTCGGCGGGGCCGGGGAGCCGGGTGGGCAGGGCACCGGCACGCACCTCCTCGGCCAGTTCGGCGGCGACCACCCGGACCGGGATCCCGGCGTCGCGGTAGCCGACGTAGTCGGCGAACCCCTCCGACAGCCACATGGGCACCCGGCCGCCCCGGATCGCGCCGGTGGCCACGTGGGTGAGCTCGTGGGCGATCACCACGTCCCGGCCGGTAGCGCTGAGCCTCGCGTACCCCGTCGGCAGGATGATCACCCGGTCGGCGACGGTCATCGCGGCCAGGCCACCGGTGGCGGAGGTCCCCGCGAGCGCCGCGGCCTCCGCGTCGGTGGCGGGGAACAGGACGACCGCCCGGACCGGCCCCCAGACCTCGCCGACGATCCGGGCCGCGCGGTCGGCCCGCGCGGCCAGATCCCGCAGCTCCGCGAGCGGGACGCGGTGACCGGCGACGAGGGAGCGTTCGCCGCGGACCACGGTGGCGGCGCCGGGCCACAGGTCGCGGACCCCCTGCGACACCGGCCGCGCGTCGGCGGCCAGACCCGCGCCCACCAGCGTCAGCATCCCGGCGAGCACGGCACGGCGCCCTCTCGGGAGCGACATGTCAGCCGATGCTAGTGGACCGGCGACCGGCGGTCGCGTCCGCCGGGACACCGCCGGCGAACCGGGCCGGGGCGGTCGAGGAGAGGCGGCTCCACGATCACAGGCGTGATCGTGGAGCCGCCTCCTCTACCTGTTACCCATCTCCTCCGGAGCGGGTTGTGGTGTCACCACGTCCGGCCGGCTCCGGTCCGGCCCCATCGGCCACGGCGCGGACGGCACGGGCGGCGTTCCCGCGACCCGGCTCCGCGACGCGCCGAGAACGCCGTTCGACGTTGAACGGTCCGGACACCTGTCCCCCTCCACGGCGACCACGATGGGGTCAACTCTCCGGCTGTGCCCCGAACCGGATGGACGGGGCCGTGTCCCGCTGTCAGCCGCCCGGACGGACGGCTCCGGCGAAGGAGGACCTGTAGTAGCCCCTCAGCCTCACGATCCGGACCGTCTTGCCGCTGCTCGGCGAATGGACCATCCTGCCGTGGCCGACATACATGCCCACGTGGCCCTTTCCGTAGAAGAACAGCAGGTCACCAGGGTGCAACCTGCTCCATGAGACCTTCTTCCTGACGACGCGGTACTGGCTGTACGTGACCCTGGGGAGGGAGACGCCGGCCTTGCGCCACGCGTACTGGACAAGGCCCGAGCAGTCGAACGCGCCGGGACCGGTGGCTCCCCACCGGTACGGATCGCCGATCTGCCGCTTGGCCACCGATACGGCCTTCCTGGCCTTTGTCCTCTGCCGTGCGGCCCTGTTCATCGCGGTCTTGGCCGTGCGCTTGACGTGAGTCTTCGCCGTGCTCCCGACCTGAACCGCGGCCGCGCTGTCCGTCGCCGCCCCCGCCGCCGTGGGTCCCAGCGTGACCGCCCCGGTTGAGGCGGTCAACGTGAGGACAAACCCACCGAGGGAAAGACGAAAAAGGCGTGACAAACGAAGGTTATGCAGGGTGGTAGACAGGATTTCTCCTTGGGACTTCCACTGATGCCTACCGGGTTAGCTGACGGATTCGGGCTGGGAAGACGCCCTACGACACAGATATGTCGATTCACCCCTGACCGTAGGTTGACGGCCTATTGGTTCCCCGGCTCCATGCCTCCTGGCTGCACGAATTCGGCAGGTCACCGTGGTGGGGCGGACCCCTTGGAGGAACGGCGACCAATTGGATTTCTATCGGAAAGCCGGCCTGGGGGACCGACGCTCGGCGCGACGGTATGGCTTACTCGCCGCGACGCCAGAAGCTACTCTGATCATCACGTTTCGGCAAAGCCCTCACAAAGTTTAAAGATCAAATAACGCTTCTCGCGCCCACGGAAGACCTGCTCGGGGGCGACTTCATCGGTCGAATATGACTCTCGTCACACCCTCCGGATCATTATTCGGAAAGCGCCTCTCCTGTCGCGTACGTCACATCTTTGGCGACCTTCTCACCCTCCGCGTACGGCCCACGGGCCACTCTCGGCCCCGCCATGCCCACCCCGCTCTCCGGGATCGCCGCGAGGCCGCGCGCATCCGCCGGCCCTCAGCCGCGCTCAGTCCTCCCAGCGGAACGATCCAGCGGACCCTTCCGTGGAACGCTCCAGCGGCACCGGACGGGGCGCTGAGGGCCGAGCGGGGCGCTGAGGGGGCGGGCTCAGGGGCGGACGGCCCCGACCAGGCGGCGGCCGTAGGCCGACAGGGGAACGACCTTGACGACGTCCCCGGTCTGGGGGGCGTGGACGATCTTTCCGGCGCCCGCGTAGAGGCTCACATGTCCCAGCCCCTCACTGAAGATGAGGTCACCGGCCTGGAGTTCGCTCAGGGAGACCTTGCGGCCGGCCCCCCAGCTCCACTGCTCCCAGGTCGTGCGGGGGAGGCTGACGCCTCCGCTGCGCCAGGCCGCCTGGACGAGGCCGGAGCAGTCCCAGCCTCCCGGGCCGGTGCCGCCGTACTGGTAGGGCTTGCCGACCTGGGCGAAGGCGAAGCTCAGCGCGGCCCGGGCGTTGCCGGACGCCGGGCCGTTGTACTGGATCCCCGAGCTGTTGGGGTTGCCGGTCCTAAAGGCGCCGAGATCGCGCAGCACCTTCGTCTGGAGCTTCACCATCCTGTCGGCCTTGGCCTTCTCCTCGGCCAGCTCGTCACGCGTCCGATCGGCCTCGGTCAGGGCCTCCCTGGCCTGGTCGCGGTTGCCGCGCAACGTCTTGGTGGCCTCCTCGAAGGCGTTCAGGGACTGAGCGCGGGAGGCGGACATCTGGTCGACGGCGGCCAGGCCGCTCAGCAGCGAGCCGGGGTCGGGCCGGCCGACCATGCCCGACCAGCCGTTGGCGGCGCCCAGCTGGTAGCTGCTGACGGCCATCGTGACGAGTTCCTTGCGCAGCCCGGCGACCTTCGCGCTCTGACGGGTGAGGTCGCCGTTCAGCGCCCGATACCTCTTGCGGGCCCGCTTCCACTTCTCGCCGGCCTGGTTGTACCTCTCGACAACCTTGTCGGCCTGGTCGTTGAGCTTCTCCAGCTTCTTCCTGGCCTGGGCGATCGTCGGCTTCGGTTCTGCGAAGGCCCCGCCCATCGGCACCAGGAACAGAGCTAGGGCCACCCCTGCGACCATCGGCATCCGCACAAACCCAACCGGCATACCCGCCACGGCCACGGCGCCGCCTCCCCATGCAAAGACCTGGGGCGAAATAGTACAGAACAGGTAAGGTATCGCTCACCTTTTTGGCCGTTTTGTTCTTTACTTGCAGGCCGCGACGCTGCAAACCCTGGCGGTCATCCTGCGGGCGTCCCGGAACTGAACGGCCCAGTCCCGCTTGACCGGCCGGTCGTACTCCCCCGCCCACAGGTAGACCAGCACCGCGTTGGCCCTGCGGACCACCACGCTCCGCTCCCCGCCGACCCCCGTCTTCCCGCCGTAGTAGACCTGCCCGGAGATCCTCAGCGCGTCGTCCCCGAGGCCGGTCACCGGCGCGGAGACGTAGCGGTAGCCGGCCCCCGCGTCCGTCCTGGACCCGCACGCGGTCAGCGCGGCGCGGAGCTGGGCCATGGCCCGCTCCGCGGTGGCCCGCGAGCCGTACAGGAGCACCTGCTCGACCTTCATGAAGTCCGGCACACCGGTGAACGTCACCGTCCGGACGGCCGTACGGCCCGCCCCGCCCACACCGCTCCTGTCACAGGGGTCCACCGCCAGCCGGGTCTTCACCGAGTCGCTGACCGTCCAGTTCGTCTCGGGATCGTTGTCCTTCTTGGCCGCGTCCTTCTCATACAGCAGGAACCCCTTGGGAACACCGGGGGCGGCGGCGGCCGTACCGGCGACAAGGGCGGCACAGACCAGCATGACGATCTTCTGCATCGAATCAACCTCCACGGGATCCGATGCACCATACGACCAAAAGGTTCAGGCTCGCCCGAGACGCCGTAGAAGTAATGTGGAGGGAACCGGCCGGGCGCCCATCCGGCGGACCGACTCGGCCACCTCCCGATCGGAGGAGACGACCGCGACGGCCCGGCCCACGGGCTCGGCGCGGACCAGCTGACGGATCAGGTCGTCGGCGATCTGGCCGGGGGCGCTGAACATCACCCGGACCCCCCGGGGTGCCGAAACCGGCACCGGGCCGTTCAGCTCGGCACCGTCGAAGACACAGGTCAGCTCGGTACGGGTCTGCGCGTACAGCGCGCCCAGGCCGGTGAGCAGACGGTTGCGCTGATCGGCCAGGGTGAGCGTGCCGTAGCCGGTCTTGGTCACGTTGTAACCGTCCACGATCAGGTGGATCTGCGGTAAGGCCAGCAGCTGGTCGAGCAGGGCGGGGTCGTCGTCCGCGAGCGCCCGCGCGGGCACCGCCTGGACCCCGTTCCTGCCCGGTGCGACGGAGGCCACCGAGTCGGCGGGCCGGTGGATGCCGGACGGCAGGGCGAGCTCCCTGCGCAGCCCGGCGGCGGCGTCCTGGAGGGCGTCGAGCAGCATGCGGACCTTGGTGTCCTCCACGCTGCGGCCCTCGCGGGCGGCCCGGCGGGTGGCCTCCAGCTGCCGCTCCGCGTCGGCCAGACGCTCGCGGAGGCGGCGCAGCTCGCTCTCCCCCGCGCTCCCCGCGGTCACGGCGGCGGCCTTGGCCTCCTGGGCGGCCTCCCGCATCTCGGCGGCCCGCGCGTCGGACGCCCTGGCGCGCTCGCGGGCGTCATGCAGCTTGCGGCGCAGGTCGGATATCTCCGAACGGGCCGTCCTGAGCTGCTCGCGCAGCCGGTCGGTCTCCTCCTTCGCCGAGGTCTTCTGGGCGTTCAGCTGCTCACGCAGCCGGCTGAGCGCCTGTTCCTGCGCCGAGCCCTCGGCCGCGGCGGCCGACCGCTCCAGGTCCCTGCGGGCGGCCTCCACCATCTCCACCCAGCCGGGTGGCCGGGTGAGGTAGGCGGCCGCGGCCACCAGGACGGGGTCGGCGGCCGGCGGCACCACACCGTCGGCCAGGCTCGCGACCAGCTCGGGCCAGCCCGTGGCCAGCGCCTCGGCGACCAGCTCCCGGAACTTCTTGTCGCTCTCCAGTTGGGCGGCGATCGGCGCGCCACCTAGTTTGGCCCGTTTGCGGGGGTCAAACCTGGCGATCCCCTTGAGCGGAGGGGGCACCACGGCGGCGGCCATCGACCCGAGAATCTGGGACGCCAGCTCCACGACGTGCGAGCGAACCTGCTCGGGTAGCGGACGAGACAGGCCCTCTCCGGCTGAACTCATCACGGCCCCTACTCGGATTGGTCTTCACGTCAAGGGTACGGCTACCGCACTCCGCCCCCGACCCCACCGCAGAGCGCGAACGCCCGCCGCCCTCTCCCCACCCCCCTGAGCAGGCACTCATCCCTCGTCCGCCATCCCCCCGCCCTGCCGACGACGCACACCCCCGGCCACCCGTGACACGCGCCTCAGGCCGGGTAGCCCGCGTCGTGGACGGTCAGCGCGATCTGGACCCGGTTGTTCAGCTCCAGCTTGGTCAGCACCCGCGACACGTGGGCCTTGACCGTCGCCACGCTCATGTGGAGCCCGACGGCGATCTCCGCGTTCGATCTCCCCTGGCCCACCGCCAGCGCGACCTCGCGCTCACGGTCGCTGAGCCCGGCCAGCGACGCCACGGCCCGCTCCCGGCGCGCCCCCGCACCGCCGTCGGCCACGTGCGCGATGAGCTGCCGGGTCACGGCGGGCGACAGGATCGGCTGGCCCGCCCCGACCTTGCGGATCGCGGTGACCAGCTCCCCCGGAGGGGTGTCCTTGAGCAGGAACCCCGCCGCCCCCGCCCTGAGCGCCCGCAGCACCTGGGCGTCGGCGTGGAAGGTGGTCAGAACGACCACCTCGGGGGCCGGGGAGGTGGCGCGCAGGCGCTCGGTCGCCGCCAGCCCGTCCACCTCGGGCATCCGGATGTCCATGAGCACCACGTCGGGCCGGTACTCGGCCACCAGGTGAGGAACCTCTGCCCCGTCGGCGCCCTCGCCCACGACGACGAGATCGGGGGCACCTCCGAGGATCATCGAAAGCCCGGCGCGGACGAGCGCGTCGTCGTCCACGATCAGCACGCGGATCCCCGGATCGGGGGACGGTGAACTCATGGGGGTCACGTTAGCCACCCCGGCCCCTCGGCCGGTCCCCGTCCGCTCACCGGGTCCAGGGCAGCCACGCGCTGAGCAGGAACCGGCCGTCGAGGCCCCTGCCGTAGCCGA
The DNA here is from genome assembly GCF_053601935.1 of Streptosporangium sp. NPDC004631. Classification (NCBI taxonomy): domain Bacteria; kingdom Bacillati; phylum Actinomycetota; class Actinomycetes; order Streptosporangiales; family Streptosporangiaceae; genus Streptosporangium; species Streptosporangium sp. NPDC004631. The sequence continues at coordinate 75,101 of NZ_JBSGCR010000010.1, forward strand.
GACGGCCCCCCATCAGCTCGGCACGCTCGGTGAGCCCGATCAGGCCCGCCCCACTGCCCGGGATGGCGTGCCCGGCCGTCACGAGATTGCCGATCTCAACGGTGAGCCCGTCACCGGGACCGCCCGTCACGACGATGTCCACCGGCGCGGCGGCGGCGTGCTTACGGGCGTTGGTCAGCCCCTCCTGGGCGATCCGGTAGGCGTTCCTGCCCAGGCGGGCGGGGGCGGCGTCCGGGTCGCCCACCCGCATGTCGAGCGTCACCTCCATGCCGGCCAGGCGGGACTCCTCCACCAGCCCCGGCAGGTCGGCGAGGGTGGGCTGGGGCCGGTCGGGAGTGGTGTCCCCGGAGTCCAGCCGGAGCACCCCGATGATCTCCCGCAGATCCTGCAGCGCCTGGTGCGCCCCCGCCCGGATCACACCGGCCGCGCGGCTCACGTCCCGCGGCGCCATGTCCGGCCGGTACTCCAGCGCGCCCGCGTGCACGCTGATCAGCGAGAGCCGGTGGGCGAGCACGTCGTGCATCTCCCTGGCGATGCGCTCGCGCTCCAGGCGTCTGGCCCGCTCCACCCGCAGCTCCGCCTTCACCTCGGCCCGCTCGGCGCGGTCGCGCAGCGAGAACACGAGCTGGCGCCTGGCCCGTACGAACATGCCCCAGATGATCAAGAGCAGGTAGACCAGCGCGGAGAGCGCGAACGTCAGCGTGAAGGGCAGGTCGGGGTCGGGACGCCACCACATGTAGAGCGCGAGCGTGATCAGGTAGAGCCCGCCCGTCAGGGCGGCGAGCATGAACGACCGGTGCACGGCCACGGTGAACAGCGCCACGCAGATGGGACCCGAGGCGACGCTCGACAGCAGCGAGACCGGCAGGAGGGCGAAGGCGAGACCCACCGGCCGGCGGCGGCGCAGCCAGACCGCGGCGCAGGCGAGCGCGCCCACGACCTGGTCGGCGAGGACGACCGCCGGCGGCGTGGAGGTGTCGGAGCGCAACATCAGCGCCACCACAAGCCCCATCCCCGCGCCTATGAGGAAGATGACGATGTCGACGGCCCAGTCGCGGGCCGAGCGCCGCACCGGGGACCGCCCGCCCGCGAGACCACCGCGCAGGACCGCGGCTGGCGACCACCGATACTCCGTCACGTTCTCCGAGAGTAGGCCCGTGCCGGCCGATCCGACACCGGCCGAAGCCGATGCCCCGCCGTCCTTCCGCGGGCGCGCCGGGGCTCCCCTCTCGCGGGCGTCGCGCCGGACACACTCGGGCCGGCGCCGTGCGCGGCGGGCACGGCCTGAGGAAGAGGCGGTCCCGAGAGACGGTTGAGCCCTATCCTGTGGATCTTCCATCACCAATGGTGTAGATCATGTGGTCGTGGACGACCGACTGAAGCGTCATGATCTGACCGAGGATGAGTGGACAAGGCTGGCAGCGCTACTGCCCGCCCATCCCCGGCGTGGGCACCGGTGGGCCGATCACCGCATGATCATCAACGGGGTGTTCTTCCGGGCCCGGACCTCCTGCCCCTGGCGGAGGCTGCCGGAGACCTACGGCAGCTGGAAGACCGTCTACAACCGCCATCGCCGCTGGTCGACGGACGGCACCTGGGAGACGATCCTGGACGCCCTGCGGACCGGCCGCGACGAGGCCGGGGACCGAGACCTGACGGCCGGCCCCGGATCCACGAGCGCCGGGACTCACCGGCACACCCCGCCCAGGGACATCCGGCCCGGAGGAACGTTCGAAATCGCGAACTGGTGACCCCGCACCGTGAACCACGCGCCGCGCGCCCCGGACCGCGAGGGGCCGGGGCGCTCCCGCACCGGGAGAGGCCGACCCCGGCGATCGGGGCCGGCCGTCGACGACCGTCACATGGGCCGGGGACCCGGGGCGGTAAATGTCAGTACGGACTCCTATGGTGGTGAACCGTGGAGCACAGCGTGCAGGGAACTCTGGACGAGCTGGGCACACCGCTCAGCCAGATCACCTTCGTCGTGTTCGACCTGGAGACCACGGGGGTCTCCGCGGGCGAGCACGCGATCACGGAGATCGGCGCGGTCAAGGTCCGCGGCGGTGAGGTGCTCGGCGAGTTCGGCACGCTGGTCGCCCCCGGGACGCCGATCCCGCCGTTCATCTCGGTGCTGACCGGCATCACCGACGCCATGGTCGCCACGGCGCCGAGGATCGAGGCGGTGCTGCCGTCGTTCCTGGAGTTCGCCGAGGGCACCACGCTGGTGGCGCACAACGCGGGGTTCGACCTGGCCTTCGTCAAGGCGGCCTGTGCCGCCCACGGGTATCCCCCGCCGGCCCATCCGGTGGTCGACACCGTCGTCCTGGCCCGCAGGCTGCTGAACCGCGGTGAGGTCCCGAACTGCAAGCTGTCCACGCTGGCCCGGCTCTTCAGCAGGACCGAGCCCTGCCACCGCGCGCTCGCCGACGCCCAGGCCACCGTGGACGTGCTCCACGCGCTGCTGGAGCGGGCGGGCTCCTTCGGGGTGGAGACCCTGGAGGAGCTGAGGGGTTTTGTCCGCGCGCCCACCGCGGGGCAGCGCCGTAAGCGGCATCTGGCCGACGCGGTGCCGACCGGGCCGGGCGTCTACGTGTTCGAGGACGAGCGCGGCGACCCGCTCTACGTCGGCAAGAGCGTCAACCTCCGCGACCGCGTGCGCGGTTACTTCACCGCGAGCGAGACCCGCCCCCGGATCCGCGAGATGGTCGGCATCGCCGAGCGGGTCCGCACGATCGTCTGCGCGACGCCGCTGGAGGCGGAGGTCAGGGAGCTCAGGCTGATCGGGTCCGCCAAGCCGCGATACAACCGCAGGTCGCGCTCTCCGGAGAGGATGGTCTGGCTCAAGCTGACCGACGAGCCGTTTCCCCGCCTGTCGATCGTGCGCGAGATCAGAGACGACGGCGCCGGTTACCTCGGCCCGTTCGGTGGTGTCCGCGCCGCCGAGGACGCCCGCACCGCGCTGCACGAGGCGATCCCGCTGCGGCAGTGCACCGACAGGATCACTCCGCGCACCGGCCGCCCGGCCTGCGCGCTCGCGGGGATGGGCAGGTGCGGGGCGCCCTGCGAGGGCCGCCAGAGCGTCGAGGAGTACGGCCTGCACGTCGTGGCCGCCCGCCGGGCGATGGAACTGGACGCCGGCGCGGTCTTCTCCGCGATCGAGGCCCGGATGGAGCGGCTCTCCCTCGATCAGCGCTACGAGGAGGCGGTGGCCGACCGCGACCGGCTCGCCTCCTACATCCGCACCTCGGCCCGCATGCAACGGCTGCGGGCACTCACCTCGATCCCCCAGATGGTCGCGGCGGCCCCGGCGGCCCCGGGCGACTGGGAGATCCACGTCGTCCGGCACGGCCGGCTGGTCTCGGCCGGGGTGATGCCCCGGGGCGCCCACCCCACCCCGTTCGTGGACGCGCTGGTGTCCACCGCCGAGACCGTGGTCCCGGGGCCCGGCCCGGTGCCGGCCGCCGGCGCCGAGGAGACCGAGTGCGTGCTGCGCTGGCTGGAGAGTCCCGGCGTGCGGCTGGTGCAGGTGGAGGGCACGTGGAGCCTGCCCGTCGGCGGCGCCGGACGGCTCAAGGCCCGCATCGACCGCGCCTACCAGGCACGCGAGCCGCACCGGTTGCGCGAGGGCCGTCCACCGCGCTGATAGCTTCGACGGACAGCAGGCAGTCGGAAACGAGGAGGAAGCCGTGATCACCGCGATCGTGCACATCAACGCCGAGGTGGACCGGATCCCCGAGGTCGCCCAGACGATCGCCGAGATCGAGGGGGTCAGCGAGGTGTACTCCATCACCGGCGAGTACGACCTGATGGCCATGGTCCGGGTCTCCGCCTACGAGGAGATCGCCGAGGTCATCCCCGGGCGGCTGAACAAGGTGGCCGGGGTCCTGCACACCGAGACGCACATCGCCTTCCGCACCTACTCCCGGCACGACCTGGAGGCCGCCTTCTCGATCGGTCTCGGCAACTCCGACTGACGGCCCGCCCGAGATGACTCACCCCGGCCGGTGGGCCCCCGGGCGCGTCTCGCCCGCCGTGGGCAGGCGGGCACGTACCTCGAACCCCCCGCCGGGCAGCGGCCCCGCCTCGAACGTCCCGCCGAACATCGTGGCGCGCTCGCGCATGCCGAGCAGGCCGGGGCCGAAGGGCGGCACGGAGGCGGCACGGCCGTCGTCGCGGACCAGCACGTCGAGGAAGCCCGGCCGCCAGCGCAGGGTGACGTGGGCCGACCGGGCCCGCGCGTGCCTGAGGGTGTTGCCCAGCGCCTCCTGGACGATGCGGTAGGCCGACAGTTCGAGGGCGAGGCCGACCTCGGCGGGCCGGCCGTCGGTGACCGCGTCGGCCCGCAGGCCCGCGGCACGGACCTGGACGAGCAGATCACACAGGTCGGACAGCTTGGGCTGGGGCGCCCGGACCCCGGGGGGACCGTCCTCCGGGTTCAGCAGGCTCAGCGTGCGCTGGAGCTCCATCAGGACCTGACGGCCCGACTCCTCGGCCACCCGCAGGGTCTCCCTGGCCCGGCAGGGGTCACGCTCCATGATCATCCGGCCTGCGCCGACGCCCAGCGTCATCATGCTGACCCCGTGGGCGATCACGTCGTGCAGTTCGTGAACGATCCGGACGCGTTCCCTCGTGACGGCCGCGTGGTCCAGGGCCTCCCGCCGCTCGGCGGCCTTGGCGCGCTCCCGGTCGAGCCGCTGGAGCAGCAGCCGCCGTTCGCGAAGGAGCCCCGCGACGGCCAGGGAGAGCCCCAGGACCACGAGGAGGGGCAGGGCGAACGCTATCCGCCCGGCCAGAAGGTCGACACGCCACATGGGCGCAATCTAGGACGGCGCCCGCGGGGACCACATCCCCTCACCGGCGGATGCAAGATCCCCCGGTGAGGGGACGGAGAGATCAGGACGGCCTCAGCGCCTGGCTGGCCTCGATCCAGCGGTCGAGGGTGACCTCCGCGGCGCCGGAGTCCACGGCCTGCCCGGCCCGGGCGTATCCGGCGGCCATCGCGGCGGTGAGGTCGTCTCCCGAGCCGTCGAGGGAGACCAGCGCGGCGGCGGCGTTGAGCAGCACCGCGTCCCGGACCGGACCGGTCTTCCCGCCGACCAGGTCGCGTACGGCCCGCGCGTTGAACGCCACGTCCCCTCCCTGCAGCGCGTCCGGCGCGGCCCTGGGGACGCCGAGCGCGGCCGGGTCGAAGACGGTGCGCCGGGCGGCGCCGTCACGCACCACCCAGACCGTGGAGGTCGTCGTGGTGGTGAGCTCGTCCAGCCCGTCGTCTCCCCGGAAGACCAGCGCCGACACGCCGCGCTCGGCGAACACCCCCGCGACCACGGGGAGCATGCCGGCGTCGAAGATGCCGATCGCCTGGGCGGCGGGCCTGGCCGGGTTGGTCAGCGGCCCCAGGAAGTTGAAGACCGTCGGGATGCCGAGTTCCTTGCGCGGCGGCCCGGAAAACCGGAACGCCGGATGGTAGAACGGCGCGAAGCAGAAGGCGATGCCCGCCTCGACGGCGACTCTGGCGGTGTTCTCCGGGGACAGGTCGAGCACGATCCCCAGGTGCTCCAGCACGTCGGCGGCTCCGCAGGAGGAGGAGGCCGACCGGTTGCCGTGCTTGACCACCCGCGCGCCCGCCGCGGCGGCCACGATCGCGGCCATCGTGGAGACGTTGACCGTGTGGGCGCGGTCGCCGCCGGTGCCGACGACGTCGACGACGGGACCCGCCACCGACAGCGGGACCGCCCGCTCCAGCATGGTGCGCGCCAGCCCGGTCACCTCCGCGACCGTCTCCCCCTTCGCCCGCAGCGCCACGGCGAAGCCGGCGATCTGCGCCGGCGTGGCCGAGCCGGACATGATCTCGTTCATCGCCCAGGCGGTCTCGTCGGCTGTCAGGTGCTCACCGACGAGCAGGGCCGACAACAGCGCGGGCCAGCTGGTGCGCGCGTCCATGGGGTCTCCAGAAGGTGTTCCACCGGGTGGCCGGTGAGGGCGGGGGCTTTAAGCGGGCGGTCAGCCGGGTGGGGCGGTGAGGGCGGGGCTCTAGCGGGCGGTCAGCCGGGTGGATTGGCGGCGGCGCATCAGGTCCGCGACGGTGCCGGCCAGGACGACCGGGTCGATCGGCTGCGCCACGACGGCCTCGGCCCGCGACCACTCGGCCAGCCAGCGGTCGTCGCGACGGGCGATCAGCAGGCAGATCGGCGGGCAGTCGTACACCTCGTCCTTGGCCTGGCGGGCCACGCCCATGCCGCCGGCCGGCTGGGCCTCCGCGTCGAGCACGGCCACGTCGATCTCACCGGAGTCGAAGTGCTGGACGACCTTGGCGTGGGTGGCGCACTCCACGATCTCCACAAGGGGCACGTCGGCGGCCGGACGCCGGCCGAGTGCCTGCCGCACCTTCTCTCGGGTGCTCGCGTCGTCGCTGTAAACGAGGACCCTCATCTTGTCGTCGGTGCTCAAGGTGCGCTCACTATCCCTTGTCGATGTACGGTCACCTGGGATGGTACCGGTCACCTCGCCCGGAGACCCAAGGTCGGAGAGAGCACCGGGTGATTTGCCTCATAATCGCAGTTTGAGAGGGTGTTTGACCCCGCTACCGGGGGGTCGTGCGGCAACCCGACCGGGAGAGCCGCAATAATGCTGCCCGTGGCGACAGCATCCGCAATCTCATCGACGACGACAGCACACTCGTCCGGCAGGCCTGACCTGGTCAGCGTCGGCACGATCGTCTGGCTGTCCTCTGAGCTCATGTTCTTCGCGGCGCTGTTCGCGATGTACTTCACCATCCGGTCGGTGAGCCTCGGCGAGGGATTCCCCTGGCCCGAGGCTCATTTGAACGTCCAGTTCTCGCTGGTCAACACGATCATCCTGGTTCTTTCGAGTGTGACCTGTCAGCTGGGCGTGTGGGCAGCTGAGAAGGGCCAGGTCGCCAAGCTGCGTTTCTGGTACCTCGTCAGTTTCCTGATGGGCGCCGTGTTCGTCGCCGGTCAGCTGTACGAGTACAGCCAGCTGGTTCACGAGGGGCACACCCTGTCGCACTCCGCGTACGACTCGGTGTTCTACCTGACCACGGGCTTCCACGGCCTTCACGTGACCGGTGGACTGATCGCGTTCCTGTTCATGCTGGGACGCACGTACGCCGCGAAGCGCTTCACCCGTGAGCAGGCGACCAGCGCGATCGTCGTGTCCTACTACTGGCACTTCGTGGACGTGGTCTGGATTGGCCTTTTCGTAACCATCTATGGCATTCACTAAGGAATCGGGGATCTCTGTGACTAGGATCACCGCTAGACGGCGGCATCCCCTCGCGAGATACGCCGTCCTGCTTCTTGCCCTGGGGCTGGTCGGAGGGTTCTACACCCTCCTGGCCCCGTCGAGCGAGCGGGCTGACGCGGCCATCGCGTCCGGCAGAGCCGACGACGTCGCCGAGGGGAAGAAGCTCTTCGAGCAGAGCTGCTCCAGCTGCCACGGCATGAACGCCGAAGGCACCGCGCAGGGCCCCACGCTCGTGGGCGTCGGCGCGGCGGCCGTGGACTTCCAGGTCAGCAGCGGGCGTATGCCCCTGGCCAACCCCGGCGCCCAGGCCCCGCGCAAGCCGCCGGCCCCCTGGGTCAACGGCGACACCATCAGGCAGCTCTCGGCCTACATCCAGTCTCTCGGCGGCGGCCCGACCGTCCCCACCGCCGAGCAGGTCGACCCCGCCAAGGGGAACAAGGCGAGGGGTGGCGAGCTGTTCCGTGCGAACTGCATCCAGTGCCACAACTTCGTCGGCTCCGGCGGCGCCCTGACCCAGGGCAAGTACGCCCCGCCGTTGGACCAGGCCAGCCCGGCGCAGATCTACGAGGCCATGATCACCGGCCCGCAGGCGATGCCCGTGTTCAACGACAGCATCATCACTCCCGAGGAGAAACGGGACATGATCGCCTATATCGTGGGCGTGCGTGAGGAGCCCAACCCGGGCGGCGCGGGTCTCGGCCGCATCGGCCCGGTAACCGAGGGTCTGGTGGCCTGGATCGTGGGCATCAGCCTGCTCGCCCTTGCCGCCATCTGGATCACCGCGAAGAAGCGACAGGCCCACCAATGACTGACAACGACCACGACATCGAGCAGCCCGAGGAACGCGTGCCACGGCGCGTCATCGGCACCCCCTCACCCGCGGCGGGCACGTCCCTGCTCGGCGCCGAGGAGCACGACGCCGCGGGCGTCCCCGACGTCCCCGGCGTGACCCCGCAGAACGAGAGAATCGCGAAGAAGGGCGAGAGGTTCGCCGCCCTCTGCTTCGTCGTCACCCTGCTGGCGGGCATCGCCTTCATCGTCTCCTACGTGGTGTTCCAGGTCGGCGACATCGAGAAGACGAAGGTCTCCACGCTGGCCCTGGGCGGCACGCTCACGGTGGCACTGCTGGCGCTGGCCACGGGCATCGTGATCTGGGTCCGCATGGTCATGCCGAAATACAACCTGGTCCAGGAACGCCACCCGATGGCCTCAGGGCCGGAGGCCAGGGAGTACGTCGCCGAGACCTTCCTGCAGGGCGCGGCCGAGAGCGGCATCGCCAAGCGCCCGCTGCTCCGCCGTACGCTGCTGCTCGCCTCGGCTCCGCTGGGCCTGGCCCCGCTGGTGCTGCTGCGCGACCTCGGCCCGTCCTACTCCGACTTCCCGAAGGAGCTGCGGCACACCGTCTGGGGCCGGAAGACCAAGGACGGCAAGGACCGCAGGCTCGTCGTCGAGGGCACCGGCGCGCCGATCCGCGCGGCGGACTTCAACTCCCCCGGCGGCATCCTGTCCGTCGTGCCCGAAGGGTACGAACACGACCTGAACGCCCTGGCCAAGGCCACACTGATCCTGATCAAGTTCCGCCCGGAAGAGATCAAGTCCGGGACGAACGCGAACTGGACGCACGACGGGATCGTCGCGTACTCCAAGATCTGCACGCACGTCGGCTGCCCCGCGGCCCTCTACGAGCAGACCACGCACCACATCCTCTGCCCGTGCCACCAGTCGACCTTCGACGCCGCCGACGGCGCCAAGGTGATCTTCGGCCCGGCCGCCCGGCCTCTGCCCCAGCTTCCGATCGCCGTGGATAATGAGGGGTACCTCGTCGCCACGGCCGACTTCGCCGTCCCCCCCGGTCCCAGCTTCTGGGAGCGCGGCGACGCCGAGGCCGAGGTCCGTGAGAACGGAGGCCACGCATGAGCACCGGAGCCGTTCCGAAGCCCATAGCGAGCACAAGCAGTTTCCTGGACGACCGCCTTGGCGCGGGAAACTTCCTCAAGCGCAACCTGCGGAAGGTCTTCCCCGACCACTGGTCGTTCCTGCTCGGTGAGATCGCGCTGTACTCGTTCATCGTGCTGCTGCTCACCGGCACGTTCCTGACGTTCTTCTTCAAACCCTCCATGGGCCACGTCGCCTACGAGGGCTCGTACGAACCGCTCAAGGGCATCATGATGTCCGAGGCGTACGCCTCGACGCTGAGCATCAGCTTCGACGTCCGCGGCGGTCTGCTGATGCGGCAGATGCACCACTGGGCCGCCCTGCTGTTCGTCGCCGGCATGATGGTGCACGCGCTGCGGGTGTTCTTCACCGGCGCCTACCGCAAGCCGCGCGAGCTCAACTGGCTGATCGGCGTCGGCCTGCTGACGCTGGCGCTGCTGGAGGGCCTGACCGGTTACTCCCTCCCCGACGACCTGCTCTCCGGCGCCGGACTGCGGATCACCGAGGGCGTGGCGATCTCGCTGCCGCTGGTCGGCACCTGGATCACCTTCTTCCTCTTCGGCGGCGAGTACCCGGGCGAGGACGTGATCTCGCGGTTCTACTCGCTTCACATCCTGCTCATCCCGGGCATCCTGCTGGCGCTCATCTCCGCCCACATGATCCTGATGTGGGTGCAGAAGCACACCCAGATGCCCGGCACCGGCCGGACGAACACCAACGTGGTGGGCGCCCCGTTCTACCCGGCCTTCATGGCCAAGGCGGGCGCGTACTTCATGTTCACGTTCGGGGTGATCGCGTTGCTGGGCACCTTCGCGCAGATCAACCCGATCTGGCTGTTCGGCCCCTACACGCCGGCGGACATCTCGGCGGGCTCCCAGCCCGACTTCTACATGGGCTTCCTGGAGGGCTCGCTCCGCCTGATGCCCGCGTGGGAGATCAACGTCCTGGGCTTCACGCTGCCGATGAGCGTGCTGATCCCGGCGCTGCTCCCGATGGGCGTCATCATGACGGGCCTGGCCCTGTATCCGTTCATCGAACAGTGGGTGACCGGCGACCGCAGCGAGCACCACGTGGTCGACCGTCCCCGCAACAACCCGCACCGCACCGCGATCGGCATGTCCGCGGTCACGTTCTACGGTGTGCTGTGGCTGCTCGGCGCGAACGACGAGATCGCCTCGGTCTTCCACGTCTCGCTGAACTGGACGACCTACATCGGACGAGTCCTGATCTTCCTCGGCCCGATGGTCGCCTACGGCGTCACCTACCGGATCTGCCTGGGCCTGCAGCGCAGCGACGCCGCGGTGCTCGGCCACGGTGTGGAGTCGGGCGTCATCAAGCGTCTGCCGCACGGCGAGTACATCGAGGTCCACGTCCCGTCGAACGAGGCCATCGCGGCTCACATGCGGGGCAAGACGCCGGTGCCGATGATCACCGGTACCGGGACCGACGATGACGGCATCCCGTCCAAGGGGATGCGCGGCCCGCTCGGCAGGCTCCGCGCCAAGCTGAGCGAGCTCTACGGCGGCGAGAAGATCCCGCTGGACGACGGGCACGGTCACGGTCACGACGAGCACGCGGAGGTCGGCCCGGGCAAGGACGACAAGTCCCTCACCCGCTGACCCTCCACAGGAAGGGCCCGGACACCTCACGGTGCCCGGGCCCTTCCGCTTTCCACGCCCTGTCCCCCACCACCCCTCCAGCGCGCCGTACGGCCCGCACAGGCCGCCGACCGGCCCGCCGAGGAAAGGGGCGACCCAGGGGACATCCGGCACCCACGGCCCCCTCAGAGCCTCCCCGTACCCCCCGGGACGCTCTCCCGAGACGGGCGCCGGGAAAACCCGAGCGGGCCCGGCGGACCCCCGGGACGGCGGGGGCCGGCCGCGGAGACGGCTCGCAAGACCCCGGAGACGGCTCAGAGGGACTCGGAGCTCAGAGAGACTCGGGGACGGCTCAGAGGGACTCGGTGGTGAAGTACTTGACGCTGCTCCACCTGAGCCACTGCCTCCAGTTCTCCTGCCAGTGACCCCAGCCGTTGGTGGGCTCCAGCTTGCGGGGCGAGCCGGTGATGATGATCGGGTCCCCGATCAGCGTGTTGTCGATGAACCAGACGGCGTTGCCGGGGCTGACGTTGACGCAGCCGTGGCTGACGTTGGAGTAGCCCTGTGAGCCGACCGACCACGGGGCGCTGTGGACGTACTCCCCGCTGTTGGAGATGCGGACGGTGTTGTAGACGGTCATCTGGTAGTAGCCCGCGGAGCCGGGGCCGATGCCGGGCGAGGTCATGATGGTGACGGGCTCCCTGGACATGGCCAGGTGGACGCCGCTGGTCGTGTAGTACTTCCAGGTGCCGCCCTGGCCCGCGCTCATCGGGATCTCCCTGACGGTCTTGCCGTTGCGCTTGACGGTCAGGTGGTGGGTGAGGGTGCTGCCCCTGGTGATCTGGGAACGCCCGATCTTGAAATGGATGTTCTGGTTCTGCTTGCCGTACAGGCCCTTCCCGCCCCGGACGCCCGCGAGGTGAGCCTCGACCCGGACCTTGGTGTGGGCGGGCCAGAAGGTCTTGGGGCGGAAGTGCACGGTCTTGTCGTCGAACCAGTGCCACGCGCCCAGGACCGGTTTGGAGGTGCGCACCACCAGGTTGCGCTCGACCGAGACACGGTCGGTGATGGGCTGGTCGAAGGTGATCATGATCGGCATGCCGACCCCGACGGTGAGACCCGTCATCTCCTTGTTCGGCAGGAGCTCCTGAATGGTGAAGCTCTTGTCGGCCTTGACCGTGGAGAAGGAGGTGACCGTCTGGGTGACCTTGCCGGACGGGTTCACCGCCACCGCGGTGACCTCGTAGGAGGCCCCCGGAAGCGCGGTGCCCCGGCTCCGCCACTGGGTGGCGTCGGCGCTCAGTTCGCCCGGCAGGGAGTTCTTGCGGCCCTTCACGGTGACACTCTTCAGCGTTCCGCCCCGGGCCGCGACCAGAATCGTCGCGTCGGTCGGCACATTGCCCGACCTGTCGAGAGGAACCACGCTGACCGCCGCGTCGGCGTACTGCGCGGCGCCCTCCGTGCCCCGCGCGGCGGTGCCCCCGCCGGTCGAACACGAACCCACCAGCACCAGCGCCAGCAGCCCGGCCCCCTGAATCGAACCACGCATCGCCTGCCCCACGTGTACTCCCCTGTTCAGGACCGGTCTACTGATCCTGTTATTACCCGTAGTAAGCGGAGCGCCACATATGACAACCATGCTGAGTTCCCAATAAACACCAAAAAACGGGCCACGGAAGCTTCCCGTGGCCCGTTCTCGGCCGCGAAACGGCGCGGGGCGGTCTGAGGTGCCCCGCCCGCGCCGTCCCCGAGGGTCAGTGCGAGAACTGCCCCCGGTAGTACTCGAAGACGAATCCGATCATGCTCATGATGACCGCGAAGACGCCGATCAGGAACAGCCACCAGCCGATGACCACGCCGACCGCGCAGAGCGAGACGGCCAGGCAGACGAAGAGCGGCCACCAGCTGTGCGGGCTGAAGAAGCCGATCTCCCCGGCGCCGTCGCTGATCTCGCCCTGCTTGTTGTCCTCCGGCTGGTCCCCGATACGGCGGGCCGTGTACATCAGGTAGTAGCCGATCATGAAGGCGAAGCCCACCGAGATGGCCATCGCCGTCGTGCCGACCGGCTCCCTGGACCAGAACCAGTACACGACGTCCACCGCGGCGAAGAAGACGCCGCAGAGGATGAACAACCAGCCCTGAACCTTCATCGGTTCTCCTCCAGCTCACGAGGGGCCGAGACGTACGGGTGCCTGAGGTCGAACGCCGGGCGCTCGGACCGGATGCGCGGCAGCGAGGTGAAGTTGTGCCGCGGCGGCGGGCAGGACGTCGCCCACTCCAGGGAGTTGCCGTAGCCCCAGGGGTCGTCCACGGTGACCTTCGGGGCGTTCTTGTGGGTGTGCCAGACGTTGTAGAGGAACGGCAGTGTGGAGGCGCCGAGCAGGAACGCGCCGACCGAGGAGACCATGTTCAGATCGGTGAAGCCGTCGATCGGGCTGTAGTCGGCGTAGCGACGGGGGAAGCCGGCCGCGCCGAGCCAGTGCTGCACCAGGAACGTGGTGTGGAAGCCGATGAACAGCGTCCAGAAGTGGATCTTCCCGAGGGTGTCGTTGAGCATCTTGCCGGTGAACTTGGGCCACCAGAAGTAGAAGCCCGCGAACATGGCGAAGACCACGGTGCCGAAGACGACGTAGTGGAAGTGGGCCACCACGAAGTAGGAGTCCGCGACGTGGAAGTCCAGCGGCGGCGAGGCCAGGATGACACCGGTCAGACCGCCGAACAGGAAGGTGACCAGGAAGCCGATGGAGAACAGCATCGGCGACTCGAAGGTCAGATGGCCACGCCACATCGTGCCGAGCCAGTTGAAGAACTTCACCCCGGTCGGCACCGCGATGAGGAACGTCATGAACGAGAAGAACGGCAGCAGCACCTTGCCGGTCGGGTACATGTGGTGCGCCCACACCGTGATCGACAGACCGGCGATCGCGATGGTCGCGCCGACCAGGCCGATGTAGCCGAAGAGCGGCTTGCGGCTGAAGACGGGCAGGACCTCGGTGACGATGCCGAAGAACGGCAGGGCGATGATGTACACCTCGGGATGGCCGAAGAACCAGAACAGGTGCTGCCAGAGCATCGCACCGCCGGTGGCCGAGTCGAAGATGCGCGTGCCGAGCTTGCGGTCGGCCTCCAGGGCCAGCAGCGCGGCGGCGAGCACCGGGAAGGCCATCAGCACCAGGATCGCGGTGAGCAGGACGTTCCAGGTGAACATCGACATCCGGAACATCGTCATGCCGGGCGCGCGCATGCAGATGATCGTGGTGACGAAGTTGACCGAGCCGAGGATGGTGCCCAGGCCGCTGATGGCGAGGCCCATGATCCACAGGTCGCCGCCGATACCGGGCGAGCTGATCGCGTTCGACAGCGGGGTGTAGGCGAACCAGCCGAAGCTGGCCGCGCCGCCCGGGGTGAGGAAGCCCGACAGGGCGATGAGGCTGCCGAACAGGAACAGCCAGAAGCTCACCATGTTCAGCCGGGGGAACGCCACGTCCGGCGCGCCGATCTGCAGCGGCATGAGCTCGTTGGCGAAGCCGGCGAACAGCGGCGTGGCGAACATGAGCAGCATGACCGTGCCGTGCATGGTGAACAGCTGGTTGAACTGCTCGGCGCTGGTGATCTGCAGACCCGGCTGCGCCAGCTCGGCCCGCATGATCAGCGCCATGACGCCGCCGATCAGGAAGAACGCGAAGGAGGTGATGAGGTAGAGATGTCCAATGATCTTGTGATCGGTGGACGAAAGCCACTTCGCGATGACCGACCCCTTGCGGGTCGGCGCCACCGTGAGGGAGATGGGCTCGTTAAGTGCGGTCACTGGGCACCCGCCTGAGTAGCGATGTACTGGTCGAACTCGGCCTGCGAGACGAGTTTCACCGAGAAGAGCATCCGGCTGTGGTCCACACCGCACAGTTCGGCACAGCGACCGGCGTAGACCGCCGGCTTGTTCAGCGTCTCCACCTCGAACCTGTTCTCCACACCCGGGATGACGTCACGCTTGAAATGGAAGGCGGGCACCCAGAAGGAGTGGATGACATCCGGCGAGACGAGGTCGAACTCGACCTTCTTACCGACCGGGAGGATCAGCTGCGGCCCCTGGGTGTACTCACTGACGGGCTTGCCGACAACCTCGGTCTTCTTGCCGTTGTAGTCCGTCGTGAAGCGCCAGCTCCACTGGAAGGCCTCGACCTTGACCTTCACCTCGGCCTGCCCGGAGATCGCGTTGACGTAGTTCTGGTCCCGCGCGGTGAAGAAGAAGAAGACGCCGACCATGATGATGGGCACAACCGTGTAGAGGATCTCAATCGGGAGGTTGTAGCGCACCTGGGGCGGCAGTTCCTCCTTGGAGTTCTTCCTCTTGCGGTGGAACGCCACGGACCAGAGGATCAGGCCCCACACGACCAGACCGGTGGCGAGAGCGGCGATCCAGGATCCGTTCCATAGATTCTGAACGGTTTCGGCCTGCTTGGTGATGCCTTCGGGCATGCCGCCTCGGGACCACTCTTCGGCACTGCACGCCGTTGCGGACACCATCAGCAGCGCCAGAGCGGCAGCGCGTGGCACCCGGCGGCGGGCCAACGGACGCCGTGCGGAACGGCGGGTCGGACTCACGGATCGCCTACCCCACAGATGAAGCCCAGGAGTCGCTCCTGGGCGGTCGTTTGTTCATATTCACAACTTGTAGTTCACAGCTTTACGCTGGGGGACACATTAGCGCGGACCGCCCCCGCCCCCCCGCGCAGCCCCCGATTGCGCCGCGCGTGATGCGACCATTGGGGCGTGGCGTACTTCGACGCGGCCTCCACCGAGCCGCTGCACCCTCAGGCACGCGAGGCTCTGATCGCGGCGCTCGACGTCGGCTGGGCCGACCCGGCAAGACTGTACGGTCCCGCCCGCCGGGCAAGGATGCTACTGGAGCAGGCGCGTACCGAGGTGGCCGAGGTGCTCGGGGCCCGGCCGGACGAGGTGGCCTTCACCACCTCGGGCACCCAGGCCGTGCACCTGGGGGTGCTCGGCGCCCTGCACGGCCGGCGCCGGGCGGGGCGCCGCCTGGTGACCTCGGCCGTCGAGCACTCCAGCGTGCTGCACGCCGCCGGGGTCCACGAGCGCGACGGCGGCTCGGTCGAGACGGTCGGTGTCGGCCGCACCGGGGCGGTGGACCCGGCCGCCTTCCGGGAGGCGGTCCTGGCCGAGGGGACGGCGCTGGCCTGCCTGCAGAGTGCCAACCACGAGGTCGGAACGGTCCAGCCCGTCGCCGAGGCGGCGGCCGCGTGCGCCGAGGCCGGTGTGCCGCTGCTGGTGGACGCGGCGCAGACCGCGGGCCGGATGCCCCTGCCCGGGGGCTGGTCGGTGCTGACGGCGAGCGCGCACAAGTGGGGCGGCCCCGCGGGCGTCGGCGTGCTGGTGGTCCGCAAGGGCACCCGCTGGCGGAGCCCTCTCCCCGAGGACGAGCGCGAGCGCCGCAGGGTCCCCGGCTTCGAGAACGTGCCGGCGATCGTCGCGTCGGCCGCCGCGCTGCGCGCCATGGCCGCCGAGTCGGCCCAGGAGTCGGCACGGCTCTCGGCGCTGGTGGAACGGATCAGAACCGAGGTGCCCGGACGCGTTCCCGACGTCGAGGTGATCGGCGACCCCGTCGCACGAGCTCCTCATATCGTCACCTTTTCGTGTCTTTACGTGGAAGGTGAGGCTTTGCTGACGGAATTAGACAAGGCAGGATTCGCGGTATCGTCCGGCAGCTCATGCACGGCCAGTACGCTTCGTCCATCACATGTTTTGGAGGCCATGGGCGTGCTTACGCATGGGAACGTCCGGGTATCGCTGCCCCAGGGCACGTCGGCGACCGACGTCGATCGCCTTGTCGCCGTTCTCCCGGACATGGTGAGGAGGATTCGCGAGGATGCGGGGGTAAAGTCGTGATCAACATCTGGGGAGTGAAGACCTCATGACGTCCGCACAGGCCGCCACGGAGGGATCCACCCAGCCTCCGGCGCTGACCATCGACGCGCTGGGCAAGAAGTGCCCGATCCCGATCATCATGCTCGCCGAGCAGATCAACCAGGTTCCGCGCAACGCGATCGTCTCGGTCCTGGCCGACGATCCGGCGGCGTTCACCGACATCCCGGCGTGGTGCCGGCTGAAGTCGCACCACCACGTGGCGAGCCACGAGCTTCCCGAGGGCGGCTGGGCCATCCACGTACGGCGCAACTACTGACCCGCGCCTCCAGGCCCCCGCCCCGGGCCGTGGCCCGCCGCGCACCGCGGGGCGGGCCGGGGCCGGTTACCGGGTGGAACCCGGGCGCCGCGTACGCGCCACCGGGGCTCGGCCGGGGCCGGGAGACGGCGGACAGGACTCAGGCGTAGTGGCACTTCACCGAGACGGCCACCTCTGCGGCGGCGTCGGCACCGTAGGCTCCGGCGAAGCGGTCGAGGAACGCCCTCTGGCCCAGCTCGTACTCCTGGCAGCCGATGCGCTCCAGGACGTGGGTGGCCGTGAGGTTGCCGATCTGGCCGCAACGTTCCAAGGGCAGCTCCCAGGCGACCCCCGCCAGGAAGCCCGAGCGGAAGGCGTCGCCCACCCCGGTGGGGTCGGCCTTGCCCAGCTCGGGGGCGGGCGAGACGTGCAGGGACGGCTCACCCCTGCGGTCGATCACGGCGCCCTTGGGGCCGAGCGTGGTGACACGGACGCCGACCCGGTCGAGGATCTCCCCGTCGGACCAGCCGGTCTTCTGCTCGATCAGCCCCTTTTCGTAGTCGTTGCCGAACAGGTAGGCGGCGCCGTCGATCAGCCTCCGGATGTCCTCGCCGGGCATGCGGGCCAGCTGCTGTGAGGGGTCGGCCGCGAACGGGACGTGACGGCTGCGGGCCTCGTCGGTGTGGCGGAGCATCGCGTCGGGGTCGTTGGGGCTGACCAGGATCAGGTCCAGGCCGCCGAGCCGGTCGGCGATCGGACCCAGCTCGATCAGCCTGGCCTCGGCCATCGCGCCGGTGTAGAACGACGAGATCTGGTTGTGCTCCTCGTCGGTGGTGCACAGGAACCGGGCGGTGTGGTGGACCTCGGAGGTGTGCACGGAGTCGCAGTCGACGCCGTGCCGCTCCAGCCAGGATCGGTAGTCGGCGAAGTCCGCGCCGACCGCGCCGACCAGGACGGGCCGCAGTCCCAGGCAGCCCATGCCGAAGGCGATGTTGGCCGCGCAGCCGCCACGGCGGATCTGCAGGTCGTCCACGAGGAACGACAGGGAGACCCGGTCGAGCTGGTCGGCGATGAGCTGGTCGCCGAAGCGGCCAGGGAAAATCATCAGATGATCGGTCGCGATTGAGCCGGTGACGGCGATGCGCACGGGGTCGTTCTCCTCGTTGTCAGCATCATGGAAACGGATCATGGGAACAGCGGGAATTGCATCGGAGCCCCGCAAGAATACGCGACGGCGTAGACGCGCGGCGGCCCCGCGAGGTGACGGGTTCTCCACCTCGCGGGGCCTCCGCGCGACGCCCGTCCCGCCCGCTCGCGGCCGTACGGGCGGATCAGGGCACTAGTTGAACGAATCTCCGCAGGCGCAGGAGCCGGTGGCGTTCGGGTTGTCGATCGTGAAGCCCTGCTTCTCGATCGTGTCGACGAAGTCGACCGTGGCGCCCACGAGATACGGGGCGCTCATCCGATCGGTGACCACACTGACACCGTTGAAGTCCGTGACGACGTCCCCGTCCATCGAGCGGTCGTCGAAGAAGAGCTGGTAGCGCAGGCCGGAGCAGCCTCCGGGCTGCACGGCCACGCGCAGCTGGAGGCCTTCCTCACCCTGCTGCTCCAGCAGGCTCTTGACCTTGGCCGCGGCCGCGTCACTGAGGATCAGGCCCTGGGCCGTGGTCTCGCTGCTCTCAACCGACATGTGGTGACTCCCGCGTCTGCGTCAACCGCCCGCCTGGAACGGCTGTCTGTTTGTGACGTCCTTCTTAGACGCTACCAACACGCGCCGACGACTACACATTCCTGGGCTCACGACCGTCGTCCGACCCCGGAATAAATCCCATCACCGTGTGTGTCATTATTAGTCGTCAGTTCGACGATAAGGGGGTGTGGTCGTGACGACCACCGAGACCGGCCTTCCGCTTTTCGTCCTCGGCACGGGGACCGACCCACACAGTGAGCGCGGGGTCGACTGTCCCGGCGAGTTGCCCGCGGCCTCCGACCCGGCGCTGGTGGAGCGTGCCAGGCGGGCCAGGTCCGCGCTCGGCGACCGGGTCTTCGTGCTGGGGCACCACTACCAGCGCGACGAGGTCATCCAGTTCGCCGACGTGACCGGTGACTCCTTCAAGCTCGCCAGGGAGGCGGCTGCCCGGCCGGACGCCGAGTACATCGTCTTCTGCGGCGTGCACTTCATGGCGGAGTCGGCCGACATCCTCACCGGCGACTCCCAGAAGGTCGTGCTGCCAGACCTCGCCGCCGGCTGCTCGATGGCCGACATGGCCACGTTCGACCAGGTGGAGGAGTGCTGGGAGGTGCTGGAGGACGCCGGGATCTCCGAGGTCACGGTCCCGGTCACCTACATGAACTCCAGCGCCGACATCAAGGCGTTCTGCGGGCGCAACGGCGGCGCGGTGTGCACCTCGTCCAACGCCGGGCGCGCCCTCGACTGGGCGTTCTCCCGTGGCGAGAAGGTGCTGTTCCTGCCCGACCAGCACCTGGGGCGGAACACCGCGGTGCTGGAGATGGGCCTGTCGCTGGACGACTGCGTCGTCTACAACCCGCACCGGCCGAACGGCGGGCTGACCGCCGAGCAGCTCCGCGACGCGCGGATGATCCTGTGGAAGGGGCACTGCTCGGTGCACGGCCGCTTCACCCCCGAGTGCGTGGACGACGTGCGCGAGAGGATCAGTGGCGTCAACGTGCTGGTCCACCCCGAGTGCAGGCACGAGGTGGTCACCAAGGCGGACTACGTCGGCTCGACCGAATACATCATCGGAACGCTCCGGGAGGCGCCGGCCGGTTCCTCCTGGGCGGTGGGCACCGAACTCAACCTGGTCAAGCGGCTCGGACAGATGTTCCCCGACAAGAACGTGACATTCCTCGACAAGACCGTCTGCTACTGCTCGACGATGAACCGGATCGACCTGCCGCATCTGGTGTGGGCGCTGGAGTCCCTCGCGGCCGGTCAGGTGGTCAACCAGATCACCGTGGACGCCGACACCACCCACTGGGCCAAGGTGGCCCTGGACCGGATGCTGGCCCTTCCCTGAGCCTCTCCGGGGCTCTCCGGGGCTCTTTCGAAGCCCGGCCCCGGAGACGGGTCCTCGGCGGTTCACGCCGCCGGGGCCCGTCTCCCGGGACGCCTCAGGCCTCTCCCCGGCCTCCGGGGCCTCCGGGGCCTCCGGGACGGGGACTACCTCAGCTCGTAGACCACCCGCACGGTGACCGAGACGCCCTGCTGACCGGGACTGATCGAACTCTTGTCGGCGGCCATGCCCGCGCCGAAGGTCGTCGGCCGGGGTGGCGTGACGCTCTCCTCGCTGATCGTCAGGACGGGGCCCAGTTCGCGGCCGGACAGCTGGGCGTACTGCTCGGCACGGGCCCTGGCGTCCTTGAACGCCGCGTCCCGCGCCGCCCTGAGCATCCTGCGGCTGTCGGACACCTCGAAGGACACACCGTTCAGCCGGGTCTCCTCCCCGACGGCCACCGCGGCCTCGATCACCCTGTCCGCGCTCTCGACGTCGCGCACCACGGCCTCGACCCCCTGCGCCGCCCGGTAGCCGGAGACCTTGGGGTAGGTGTCGTACTCGGGGCCGAGGGACAGCTCGCTGGTCCGCAGGTCCTTGGAGTCGATCCCTGCCCTGAGCAGCGCCCTGGTCAGCCTGGCCGCGGCCTTGCGCGCGTCGGCGAAGGCCTGCCCCGCGGTGCCCCGGCGCACCTCGACCCCGGCGTTCAGCCGCATGGTGTCGGGGACGGCGGCCAGGTTCCCCTCCCCGACGACCGTTACCTGGGACCGTCCTTCGTCCATGACCACCTTCGCAGTGCCGGAGCCGGAGTCGGCGAACGCGACCCCGCCGAACATCGCCGTGGCGGCGAGAGTGGCCAGGGCCACGGTATGAGACATCTTGATCATAGGCTCATGGCATCACGGGGCGGGGGCGGCGCCGGGGAGGCGCCGGTGTGCCCTGCCATGTCTTGAAGATCGGATTACGGCCCGCCCCGGCCGCCGGCCGGGGCGGGCCGTCTCAGCGCTCCCGGGTGAAACGCATGAACTGCTTCTCATACTCCTTGGCGTCGGTGCTGGTGGCCAGCACCCGCTTCACCCGCCCCTGGAAGTCGATCACCACGGCCTCGAAGCCGGTGCCCTTGCGCCGCCAGCCGGCGATGTGCTGGTCGTCGTACCAGCCGATGAGCCGCTCGGTGGCGAACGGAATCCTGAACCGGGCCTCCGCGTCCGTGGTGGTCGACCAGACGCAGATCTCCCGCTCGGTCTCCTTGCAGTAGGTCATGAGCAGCGTGCCCGACGGGGAGATGTCGTCGCCCTCCACGGTGACCGGGGTGCCCACGTCGAGCAGGGTCTGCAGCACGGTGCCCCGCAGGTCGTAGAAGCGGATGCGCTGGGTCTTGCCGGCGAGCGCCCAGGTCCCGACGGCCCTGCCGTCCCCCCGCCAGAAGTAACTCCACTTGCCCGCGTCCCTCTCCTTCACGCGGACGATCCTGGCCTTCTTCCCGGCGACGTCGATGACCGCGTAGCCGTACTCCTTGCTGGTGCTCCCCACCGCCTCGTAGAGCGTCACCAGGCCCCGTGTGCCGTCCGGGGACCACTGCGGGAGGGTGGGGTAGACGGGCGCCTTGGTGATCCTGATCCGGGTCACCGCGCCGGACTTCCGGTCGACGACCGAGACGACGGCGTAGCTGTCGGCGTCGTAGACCTTGTCGGTGGCCAGCGCCTGGGTGCCCGAGGCGTTCACCGTGTACTGGAAGTACTTGTCGTTCTTGGTGAAGGTGCTGCCGCCGAAGGTGCGGACATAGAGGTTCTTGTCCCAGTCGAGGCTGTAGGAGGTGAGCTTGATCGGGTCGTCGTCGCTCTCCTGGACCGTGGTCGAACCGCCCGGCAGCTTGATCGTCCTGGTCGCCCGGGGCGGATCGGAGACGGTGGGGGTGGAGGGCGTGGGCACGTCGTCGCCGCCGGCAGCCCGGGTGACGACCGGGCCGGACGTGCCGGCCCGCAGCGCCAGCGTGACCCCTCCCGCCACGGCGAGTGTGACCACGAGTCCCGCACCGACCGCGATCCAGACCCCGCGCCCACGTCCGGACCCGGCCGCCCCCGGCCCCCGGTACGGCGGAGCCCCGTGGAACGGCTGCGGGCCTCCCTGGGACGGGTGGGTCGGCGGACCACCGTGGGGCTGCGGGTAACCGTGGAGCTGCGGGTAGCCGGGCCCGGCCTGCCGCGGATGCCCCGGCCCGGTCTGCCGGGGCGGATAACCTCCCGGCCCGGGTCCGGGGCTCGGGAGCCCCTGCGGGCCTCGCGGCCCGGTCTGCTGCGGATGGCCGGCCTGGCCGTATCCGGCCTGTGGAGGCTGCGGCCGGCCGCCCTGCGGAGGCGGAGGGTATCCGCCCTGCGGAGGGTGGCCGTCCTGCGGGAGAAGGGCAGGCTGCGGGAGGTGGGCGGCGGCACGCTGGGTGTGGCCGTCCCGCGGAAGGTGGTCGGCACGCTGGGTGTGGCCGTCCCGCGGGGGCGGGGGGTGGCCGCCGGAGCCGGGGCCCGTCCGCTGCGCGGCGGCGGCCGAGCCCTCGGCGAGGATGCCCCGGGGCGCGGTGGGCGTCTGGGTCCCCGGCGCCCCCGGCGCTCCCGGTGCGCCGCCGGTGTGGCCAAGCAGCCGCAGCAGGGCCTCCCCCGCCGTCGGGCGCCGGGCCTGGTCCTTGGACAGGCAGTGCCCGACCAGGTCCCGCAGCGCCGGATCGGCGATGGCCCGCAGATCGGGCTCCATGTTCATGATCCGATTGAAGATCGCGGGCAGGCTGTCGACGCCGAACGGCGGCCGGCCGGTGGCCGCGAAGACCATGGTGCAGCCCCAGGCGAACATGTCGGCGGACGGCCCGGCGTTCTCCCCGGCCAGCTGCTCGGGGGTCATGTAGGAGGGGGTGCCGATCGCCGTGGCGGTCAGCGTGGAGGTCCGGTCGAGGGCCTTGGCGATACCGAAGTCGATCACTCGGGGGCCGTCGGGGGCGAGGAGCACGTTGGACGGCTTGAAGTCCCGGTGCACGATGCCCGCCTGGTGGATGGCGACGAGCGCGGTCACGGTGCCGATCGCCAGCCGGTGCAGCGCCGAGCCCGCACGCGGCCCCTCCGCGGCCACGATCTCGGCCAGTGTCGGGCCGTCGATGTACTCGCTGACGATGTACGGACGGTGCCGGTCGACCCCGGTGTCGATCACCGCGGCGGTGCAGAACGGCGCGACCCGCTGGGCGGTGCCCACCTCGCGCACGAAGCGCTCCAGCGCCTCCTCGTCCTGCGCGAGATCGGCGCGCAGGAGCTTGACCGCGACCCGGGCACCGGTGGGCGACACGCCGAGATAGACCGTTCCCTGACCGCCCTCGCCGAGTCTCGCCGTGAGCCGATACTCCCGCACCCGCTCGGGGTCTCCCGGCCGCAAGGACGCAAGGTCCGGCATACCCATACCCTCCCTTTGGCATATTTTTACGGTCCATTGTGACGGCAAAGAATCACAACCGGTGCATCAATCCCGGAGGGGGCGGACCGAAACCAACTACCCGCGGCGACCGTCCGGCCGCCCGTCGTGGTGACCGCCGAGCGTCCGGACGGCCTCGACGATCACCTCGGGGCGTTCGAGCTGGACCTGGTGCCCGACGCCGGGAAGGGTGACCAGCCGGGCGTTCAGCAGCCGGGCGAGGTCGCGGTGACAGGGGTCCTCGGGACCGGCGCTGAGAACGACGACCGGGATCCGCGGGAAGGGACGGCTCGCGCGCAGCTCGCCGAGCGCGGCGGCCATGTCCGGGTAGGCCAGCCATTCGGCCAGCGCGGCGGCCAGCACCCGACCCCTGCCGTACACCGTACGGCCCTGACCGGATGTCCCCATGAGGAGACGGTGCGCCAGGGGCAGCACCGGGTAGGCGAGCGCGGTGGCGCCGAAGGTGCGGCCCAGGGCGGGCAGGGCCCGCTGTACGGCCCGCACCGCGGCCCCGCACGGCCCGGCGCGAGCCCTCGGGGCGCGCTCACAGCTGGGATCGACCAGGACCAGCCCGGCCACCTGCCCGGGGTGGAGCCTGGCGAACGCCTCGGCGTGCAGGCCGGCGACCGAGTGCCCCACCACCACCGCCCCGGTCCCGGCGAGCGCGGCGATCCGGTCGGCCTCCTCACCGAGCGTGGGCGGCCCGAGGTGGCCCGAGCTGAGCCCCAGCCCCGGCCGGTCGAAACGGATCACCTCGTGGTCGCGGCTCAGAGCGGCGGCGACCCGGTCCCAGTGGAACCATGCCCCGGCCATCCCCGCGCAGATCAGCACCGGTGGTCTCCCGGCCCCCTCCGGCAGGATGTGCGCCGTCGGCGGGGGTTCCGGGGTCCTGTCCAACGCCAGGGCGACCCCCAGCAGCAGAAGCCAGAGCGCGACGACCCCGAGCTGGAAACGCTGCGCGACCCCCACCGGGCCGCTGGGACCGGCCGCCACCACGGCGAGGGTCCACACCGTGGCGACGGCCATCAGAGAGGCCAGCGCGGCCCCGCCGCAGGCGAGGTGCCGCCACCTGTGCCGCCGCAGCGCGCTCACCGGCAGCGCCACGAGACTGACCGCCACCCCGGCGAGCGCCAGGGAGCTGACCACCGCGTGGATCCGGTGGGCGGCCGAGACCCTGCCCGCGGCCTCGGCCGCCGCGCACGACGGATCGCTCAGCGAGGCGCAGTCCAGCGGGAAGAGACCGGCGTCCAGCACCGTCATCCCTCCGAACAGCGCGAGGCCGAGCCAGCCGGCCGTCCCGGCCCTGTCGGGGCGGCCGTCGGGCGCCAGGGCCACCCCGGCCAGGCAGGCGAGCCCGGCCGCCACGTCGGCGGCCCGCACCAGCCACGACCACGGCTGGTCGGCGGCGGCCAGCTCGCTGACGTAGGCCCAGACCCGGTCGATCCCGGGGTTGAGAAACTGCAACGGCACCCAGGCGCTGTAGCACAGGCCCGCCAGGACGAAGGCGCAGGCGGCGGCCGGGGGCACCCTTCGGCGGGAACCCACCGCTCACAGCCCGGGGGCGCCCCAGAGGGGGAACCAGCGGCCCAGGTCGGGCTCGATCCTCAGCTCCCCCTCAAGCGCGGCGCGTACCTGAAGTTCCAGCGCGTTGTCCCTGTGCCCGCCGGAGAGCGGCGCGAACGGATAGAAGGTCCCCCGCTTGTAGAGATACACCAGGGCGAGCCTGTGCCCGTCCCGGTCGGCGAAGGAGATCAGCGAGCAGAGCAGGGAGGGGCCGAAACCCGCACCCTCAAGGGAGGAGTTGACCGCGTGCAGGTCGGTGACCAGCTCGCCGACCTGATCGGGGGTACGGCGCACCAGCAGCCACGTGTAGCCGTAGGAGTCCTCGGACCGGGTGACCGGCGGGCCGCCCCCGGCGGCGAGCAGATCGACGACGTCGTGCTCCAGTGTGGTGAACGCCCCGCCCTCGGCCGAGCGGAAGCAGACCGAGCCCAGCCCGGCCGGCGTCAGGTCCGTCGCGGCCTGCAGGGTCACCGCCGCCGCCGGCAGTGCGAACAGGGCGTCCAGATCGGGTCTGACGGGTTCGGTACGGCCCAGCAGCGCGTCCCACCACCTGGCCACCGATCACGCTCCCTGTCCGAGCTGGGCGGAGATCCGGCTGAGCTGCTCCAGGCGCCGGTTCAGCGGCGGATGGGTGGCGAACAGCGCGGTCAGGCCGGAGCGGCCCGCCAGCGCGGGGGCGAAGAAGAAGGCGTTGAACGGCTCGGCCTCGCGCAGGTCCCTGGTCGGGATGCGCGACATCTCTCCGCTGACCTTGACCAGCGCGCTGGCCAGGGCCGAGGGACGCTGCGTGAGCATCGCGCCCGCCCGGTCGGCGGCCAGTTCGCGGTAGCGGGACAGGGCACGGGTGAGCAGGAAGCTCACGGCGTACACCAGGGCCGAGACCAGCACCACGATCAGGCCGATCGGCAGGCCGCCCCGGTCGTCACGGTTCCGTCCCAGGCCGGTGTAGAGCGCGAACCGGGTCATCAGACCGGCCACGATGCCGAGGAACGAGGCGATGGTCATCACCGCGACGTCGCGGTGCGCCACGTGGGACATCTCGTGGGCGAGCACGCCCTCCAGCTCGGCCGGCTCCAGGCGGCGCAGCAGCCCGGTGGTCGCGCAGACCACGGAGTTCTTCTGGTTGCGGCCGGTGGCGAACGCGTTCGGAACGTCCGAGTCGGCGATCGCCACCCGCGGCTTGGGCATGTCGGCCATGGCGCAGAGGCGATCGATCACGCCGTGCAGCTCGGGTGCCTGCTCAGGGCTGACCACACGTCCGTGCATCGCGAACAGCGCGATGCGATCGGACATGAAGTACTGCACCAGCAGGGTGCCTCCGGCGATGAGGAGCACCAGGACCGTCTGGACGCCCAGTGCGATCAGCGCGCCCACGAACACGACGTAGAGCAGCCCGAGCAGGAACATGGTCAGGATCATGCGGGTGGTCAGGCCCCGGTCGGGGGCGAACCGGGTATGTGCCATATGACCAAGCTATCCGGGAATGAGCCCTTCGTTGCCCAGCATCTCCCGCACTTCGTCCATGGAAGCGTCCGACGGAGGCAAAATCAGCTCCGAGGACTCCAGGCTGTCGTCCGGGAGAGGCTTGCCGACGTGACGGACCTTGTCCAGCAGGTCGTGCAGTCTGGTCCTGAAGACGGTCTCGTCGCCGGCGACGATCGCCGCCTCCAGCTCACCGTCCAGGGCGTTGAGGACGTCGAGGTCGTCGGAGGCGATCTCGATCTGCCCCTCCCCCATGATGCGAACGATCACAGTCCCTCCCCCGGCTGACGGAGCTGCTGAGTCTGATGTGACTGGGGCTGGGGCTGGGGCTGCTGGGACGGACCCGGCTCGATCGCGCTCTTGGGCGCCGGAGCCTGGCCGAGCTCCGCCTTCATCCGGGCGATCTCCAGCTCCACGTCCTGCCCGCCGCCCATGCGGTCGAGCTCGGCCTGGATGTCGTCGCCGCGCTGGCCGCTGAAGTCGTCGAGCGCGCCGCTGGCCAGCAGCTCGTCGATGGCCCCCGCGCGAGCCTGCATCGAGGCGGTCTTGTCCTCGGCGCGCTGGATCGCCAGACCGACGTCGCCCATCTCCTCGGAGATGCCGGAGAAGGCCTCGTTGATCCGCGTCTGCGCCTCGGCCGCGGTGTAGGTCGCCTTGATCGTTTCCTTCCTGGTGCGGAAGGAGTCAACCTTGGCCTGCAGCCGGTGCGAGGCGGTGGTGAGCTTCTCCTCCTCGGCCTGCAGGTTGTCATGCTGCACGCGGAGATCGGCGATCTGGGTCTGCAGGCCCGACCTGCGGGTCAGCGCCTCGCGGGCGAGATCCTCCCGTCCCACGCCGAGGGCCTTGCGGCCCTGCTCCTCAAGCTTGCGCGACTGAGTCTCGATCTGGTTGATCTGCAACTCCACCCGCTTGCGTGAGGTGGCGACGTCGGCCACACCACGGCGCACCTTCTGCAACAACTCCAACTGACGCTGGTAGGAGTAGTCCAGGGTTTCGCGTGGATCCTCCATCTTGTCCAAGGCGTTGTTGGCCTTGGACTTGAAGATCATGGAAAGTCTCTTCATCACGCTCATGCGCGTCGGCCGTCCCCTTCTTCAAATGCGCTTCGGGTCACCCCAGTGATTCCAGCCCCCCAAGAAAAGCACCGGAGCCACCTAGGTTCACCCTACGCATAACGTGCGGGGGCGTCACTAAGTTGCAGTCCCGGTAGGCTGACGATGTGTTCCGACGTACCCAGACCACCGCGGACGACTCCCCCGTCTCCGTCAACGATCCTAAGCCTGCGGGCAAGGGGCGTCCCACACCCAAGCGCCGGGACGCCGAAGGCCGTCGCCGCCAGCCGGTGAACGCCCCTCAGAACCGCAAAGAGGCATACAAGCAACTTCGCGACCGTCAGGCCAACGACCGCGTCAAGGCGCGCGAGGGCATGATGCGTGGCGACGAGCGCTACTTCCCGGCCCGCGACCGGGGGCCGGCCCGCAAGTTCGCCCGCGACTGGGTGGACTCCCGCCGCGTCGTCAGCCAGTACTTCCTGCCGTTCTCCCTGCTCATCCTGCTGCTCACCTGGATCCCGTTCCCCGGCGAGATCCGCGGCTACGTCTACGTCGCCGTCATCACGATCGGATGGCCGGTCATGATGGTGGGCGTCCTGTTCACCTCGGTGTGGGTGTCGTGGAAGGTCAAGAAGCTGGCGGCCGAGAAGTTCCCCGGCGAGAGCCTCAAGGGCGTCGGTTTCTACGCCGCCATGCGCGCGCTGCAGATCCGCAAGCTGCGCTTCCCGCCGCCCGCCGTCCTGCCGGGCGGCAAGCCGGTCCCGCCGAAGAAGTAGAACCCCGCTCGGGCATCGCGGCCCCGTCTCCTCCGAGACGGGGCGGTGCGGGGCAGGACGGAACGGCGGCGCTCAGCCGGAGCCGACGGGGTCCGAGCCGAGTTCGCCCCCGGCGGCCCGGGGCTTTAGGCCGCTCCCGTCGGCCTCCAGGGCGTCGGCGGTCCTCTTCAGCAGCGCGTAGTGCGAACGGATCCGGACACCGCCCGGCGTGAAGTCCGCCTCCCCCTCCTCGCCGATCTCCCCCACGCCGCGCCCGGCCGAGTCGACCACGAGGTGGCCACCGGTCAGGTCGGAGGCGATGGGGATCATGCGTCCCTCCCACCGCCGCGGGCGCGGGCCCTCGACCCCGCACAGTTCCCGCCAGGTGTCACGGATCTCCCGTACGCCGAGCATCTTCCCGGCCAGGAGGCCGAAGCCCGAGGTCCCGCCGGAGGCGAGGGCCCCGTTGTGACGTAGCAGTGAGGCGCGCAGGTCGTCGGGGAACCGCACCCCCATCTGCGCCTCGGCGATCGCGATCGTCCGGCCTCTGGCGGGCGGGGCGAGGGTGCGGCGGGTGGCGGGGGCGTTGGCCTTCAGCCATCGCTCGATCCGCGTCCACTGCCGGTTCACCGCCCGGGTCACCCCCGGGCTGAGCGCCCGCGCCCGCGGCGCCTCGCCCGAGGGGCGGCAGTCCGCACCGGGCGCCGAACCGGCCCGTCTCCGGACCTGGGAGGTGCCCTCGGGGAGGGGCTGGATCTCCACCCGCCCCCAGCGGGAGGGGGGCTGGACACCCATGTCCCGGCAGATCGGGTCGTCCCGATCCGCCGGCGTCCACCCGTCCGTTCCCGCGCCGGAGTCCCGGGCCTCGGGCATACACGGGAACGTCGCGGGATCGGAGGGCCCCCCGCCGGAAACCCCTCCCGCGGGTGCCGGCTCCTCCCTCTTGGAGAAGGTCACGTCCTCCAGCGCCTGGGCGCCGAAGAACAGCACGCCCAGCGCGCACGCGGCGGCGCCCCAGCGGAGCAGTCTGCGCCGGACGGCGCCGTCGAGGGGCTTTCGCGGATGAGGTTCCGCGGAGAGGAACGAGGGGATGTAGGCGGGGACGGCGTAACGCCTGAGATCGTCGGCGGTGGGGGTGCCGAGGATCGGGGCCGGGGGCCATCGCGGCACCCGGCCGGACCCGGCCTCACCCGGCGGGGCGGTCCCGGGCGGCGCTCCGGGGGCGGCCCGGGACACCGGCCTCGGGGTGCTGCGAGATCGGCGCGAGCGCAGAACGACCACGGCGATCGCCGTCAGCGCGACAGCCACCAGACCGAGCCGTACCCATCGAGAAGTGATCAACCGCGACACGCCGGGCAGAGTATCCCGAATCACTCTGTCCCATGGCAGCTATTAGGGTCAAGCGCATGAAATTCCGCCACCTTGGCCGTAGCGGTCTCATGGTCAGCGAGATCAGCTACGGCAACTGGATCACCCATGGCTCCCAGGTCGAGGAAGAGACCGCCAGGGAATGCGTGCGGGCGGCGCTCGACGAGGGGATCACCACCTTCGACACCGCCGACGTCTACGCGGCTACCAAGGCGGAGGAGGTGCTCGGGCGCGCGCTGGAAGGCGTCCGCCGCGAGTCCCTGGAGATCTGTACCAAGGTCTACTGGCCCACAGGCGCAGGTCCGAACGACCGCGGCCTGTCCCGCAAGCACATCACCGAGTCCATCCACGGCTCACTGCGGCGCCTGAAGACCGACTACATCGACCTGTACCAGGCCCACCGCTTCGACTACGAGACACCACTGGAGGAGACCCTCAAAACCTTCGACGACCTCGTACGGCAGGGCAAGGTCCTCTACATCGGCGTCAGCGAGTGGACCGCCGAGCAGATCGCCCAGGCGTTGAAGATCGCCGATGACCTCGGCCTCGACCGCCTGGTCTCCAACCAGCCGCAGTACTCGATGCTGTGGCGGGTCATCGAGGCCGAGGTCGTGCCGCTGAGCGAGAAGGAGGGCATCGGCCAGGTCGTCTGGTCCCCGATCGCCCAGGGCGTGCTCACCGGCAAGTACCTGCCCGGGCGTCCGCCCCCCGCCGGGTCCCGGGCCACCGACCCGGCCGGCGGCGGCTTCATCTCCCGGATGATCAACGAGGAGATGCTCACCCGTGTCCAGGAGCTGAGGCCGATCGCCGGCGACCTCGGTCTGACCATGGCCCAGCTCGCCGTGGCGTGGGTGCTGCAGAACCCGAACGTGGCCTCCGCCATCGTCGGGGCGACCAGGCCGGAGCAGGTCCGCGACAACGTCAAGGCCGCCGGTGTGAAGCTGGACGCCGAGGTGCTGAGGAGGATCGACGACATTCTCGGCCCAGTCGTCGAGCGGGATCCCGCCAAGACCGTCAGCCCCGCCAAGCGCCCGTAGTCACCGGCCACCGGAGCTCACCCTCTCCGGGGCCTCCACACACGCCCGACAAGGGGCATGGAAGCGGCCCTCACCGGGGCTTCACCCCTCCGGGGCCTTCCGGTGCGCGGAAGGCCCCGGAGGGGTTCTCCGACATCACCGGGAGGCCCCGGAGGGCTCCGAATCGCGGAGAGACCGAAGGTGTTCTCCGATCACCCGCCCGTCCGGGCTATTCGGCGCGCAGCGACATCCTCGCGTACTCGACCCGGTCGCCTTCGAGCAGCGTGACCTTCTCGACACCGGCCTCCAGCAGATCGCGCCAGCTCTCACCGAGCCACGACTCCGCGTCCGCCTGGCTGGGGAACGCCTCGGACGGCGCGACCCCCTCGGTCACCTCGCCGCCGTTCGCGTTTTCATAACGCCAGTGCCAAGTCATGCCATACGCTCCTTCTTCACCGGGCCGGTCCACGAGGCCGGGCCTTTGCACGCCGGGTCTTCTCCCACAGGTCGGGCGGTGCCCTCCGGAAGGCTCAGCGAACCCTACATCCACCGCACCGTCTCCGGGCGCGGGGACGGGGCGCGTTCCCCGGGTTCGGTGCCCATACGCTGAGACGGTGAAGGTCCTGATCTCCGGTACGGCGGGAGCCGACGGCTGGCCCGCCCGGGGATGCGGCTGCGCCTCCTGCCTCCGCCTGCCCCCCGGTCGTCGCCGCCCCGCCGAGGTCGTCCTGCTGTCCGGCCACGACACATCCCCTGCCTCCCTCGACGACCGCTCCGTACGGCTCCCCCTCGCCAACCCGGCCCTCCAGGATCACGAGACCTCCCCCGGCACCGCCCGGTTGCCCGCCGGCTACCGGGCCTCGACCGGTCCCGACGGTCTCGTCCTCACCACCCCCGGCGGCCACCGGATCCTCTACGCGGCCCCGCCCGCCGGTCCCCCCGCCCGGCCCGGGGACGGAGTGCCGGCAGACCGGCGGTCTCCGGGACATCCGGGGTGTCCGGACGATGGCCGGGCGGTGTTCGACCTGGTGCTGATGGACGTCCTGGACCGGCCCGAACGACTGGGGGGCCTGCGCCGCCGGGGCGCGGTCACCGATCGGACCCACGTCGTGGCGGTGCACATCGACCACCGGGTACCGACCGAGGCCGAGCTGGCCCGCCGGGCCGCGCTGTGGGGGGTGCGGGCCGTACCGGACGGAACGGTCCTCGATCTCGGCGAGCCCGCCCCCGCCCGCGTCCCGCTCCCCCGGCGGACCCTGCTTCTGGGCGGGGCGCGCTCGGGTAAGTCGGCCGAGGCCGAACTCCGCCTGGCCACCGAGCCAAGGGTCCGCTACGTGGCGACCGGCCCGTCCGGCGACGGCGACGCCGAGTGGGACCGCCGGGTCAGGGCGCACCGGGAGCGACGGCCCGCGCACTGGGAGACGTCCGAGACCACCGACCTGGCCGGGCTGGTACGGAGCACCGAGATCCCGCTGCTGGTGGACGGTCTCGGCACCTGGGTCGCCGCCGTCTTCGACGAGTGCGACGCCTGGTCGGGCGGAGACGGCCTGGACGCGGTCGCCGCCCGGTGCGACGAGCTGGTCACGGCCTGGCGGCGGCCCGGTGCCCGGGTGGTGGCGGTCTCCGACGAGGTCGGTCTTGGCGTGGTGCCCGCGACCTCCAGCGGCCGGATGTTCCGCGACGCCCTCGGCCGGCTGAACCAGCGCCTGGCCCGTGAGTCCGAGGAGGTCACCCTGGTCGTGGCCGGCCGCCTCCTCCCGCTGCCCCTGTGACCTCTCCTTTCGGCCTTCCCCGGGAGTGGCGCGCCCCGCCGGGCCGGCCGGGGGGAGGCGCGGGCTACGATCGTCGACCGTGCCTGGAACTCCGCCCTCGGGGACGCCGTCCACGCCGGTCGACGGGCTGCGTCTGGCGATCGGCACGCTGAGCGTGTTCCCGGTCCGGCCGGGTGTGGTCGACCGCCGGGCGGGCGGGGTCGCGATGACGATCGCCCCGTTCGTGGGAGCCCTGATCGGGGCCGTGGGCGCGGCCGTACCGGCGGTGGCGCCGTGGCTGGGGATCGGCCCGCCGCTCGCGTCGGCGCTGGCCGTCGCGGTGCCCGCGCTGCTCACCCGGGGACTGCACCTGGACGGGCTGGCCGACCTGGCCGACGGGCTGGGCAGCGGCAGGCCCGCCGAGCGGGCGCTGGACATCATGAAACAGTCCGACATCGGCCCGTTCGGCGTCGTGACGCTGATCCTCACCCTGCTGGTCCAGGTGGCGGCGCTGTCGGAGGTCACGGCCGCGGGAGCGGGCCCGGCCGCCCTGATCACGGCCTGCGCGACGGGAAGGCTGGCGCTGACCTGGGCCTGCCGTACCGGGGTTCCGGCCGCCCGGCCCGACGGCCTCGGCACGATGGTCGCGGGCACCGTACGGCGGGGCCCCGCGCTGACCGTGACGGCACTGGTGCTCCTCGGCACGGCGCCTCTGGCCCTCACCTACGTGATCGGCGCGGGCTCCGGCCTCGTTCCAGGTGTCCTGGGGCCTCCGCTGGCCGTCCTGGCGGGCCTGTCGGCGGCCTGGGCGCTACGGCGGCGGGCCGTACGGCGGCTGGGCGGAATCACCGGCGACGTGCTCGGCGCACTCGTCGAGATCGCCACCGCAACGGCGCTGGTGGTGTACGCGGTGACGGTGGGTTCCCCCTGAGGACGGCGCCGGGGCCGGTCGGCGGGTCCGCCGAGAGATCGGAGGTGCGGGCGTCGCCGCGGCCGAGCACGGGGGCGCACCGGTTCATCCGGCTATCGGGGCGGGCGGGCGGACCGGCAGGCGTCTGAACAGCACGGCGCAGATCACCGCCAGCAGCGCCGAGCCGACCAGGCCGGTGATGCCGGCGACGGCCAGGTTCGGTGGGTGGGCCACGTCACCGACGAACACCACGAAGCCCCCCGACGCGTTCAGGGCGCCGTGGCCGACGGCCGCCGGCCAGACGCTGCCGGAGTAGAGGCGCAGCCAGCCGAGCAGGGATCCGAAGGCCACGCAGAACACCACGAACATGGGCGCCGCCCATGCGCCCAACGCCGGATAGTTGTAGCCGCGCAGGGTGAGGGGGGCGTGCCAGGCCCCCCAGATCACCCCGGAGACCAGCAGCGCCCTCCAGGTGCCCAGCGGCATCAGGCGCGGCAGCAGCCAGCCCCTCCAGCCCCACTCCTCGCCGAACGCCGGGATCGAGTTGATCAGGGGGGCGATGAGGAACGCCGACGCCGCCTGGACGGCGAGCAGCACTCCGGGCTCCAGGGGGAAAGGCTGTCCGGGGGCCGCCTGCTCCAGGTTGGCACGGAGCAGGCTGAGCCCGTCGAGGTCCACGGTGAGCAGCCCGAGGGCCGCGCTGAGGACGATCGCCGCGACGGCCAGCACCGGGGGGCCGAACCACGCCAGCACGCAGAGCACGACCGTGCGGCTCCGTCGCTCCCCGAGGGTCAGCCCCGTCTGCCGGGCCCACTCTCGCCGGGTGGTCCGGGGGGCGCCGCGCCGCCTGCCGTACAGCCGGACGGCCAGCACGCCGAGCGTCGGCGTGAGCATCATCAGGATGCCGATCAGTGGTGTCAGCCGGGAGTCGGGTGAGGCGTTCCCCAGCCAGAGGGGGAGGGCGGCCAGCCAGGACAGACCGAACGCGACGAGCAGGAACAGCGGGAGATCTACCGGGCGGCGGGGCATGACGTCACTTTCCGAAGGGGGACGCGCTCCACCCCGGCCTGCGGCCGGGACGGAGCGGGGAGTGGGAAACGGGGGGGCGGCCGGGACGCGGGGCGGTCAGGAGGTGACGGTCTCGGCGGTGTAGGCGTTCAGCAGGGCGGCGCCGTGCTCGGCGTCGTCCACGGAGACGGCGATCTCCGCTCCCGTGACACGGCGGACGACCAGGCACTCGCCACCGCGCAACATGAGCGTGATCCGGCCGGTGCCCGGCATGCCGCGCACGCCCCAGCCCCCGACCCTGGAGGGGCCGTAGCTCTCCACCCAGGCCGCCTCGATCTCGCCGATCGGAGTACGGTGAACCGGCCGCCCCAGGGGGCCGAAGCCGATGCTCAGGCCGTTCTCGTCCGCCCGGGCGCTGATCGAGCTGGTGGCGAACCCGAACAGCGTCAACGGGATCAGGACGATCAGGCTGATCCAGGCGGCCCCGTCGGCCAGGATGCCCGTCGTGAAGAGCACGCCGACGACCACCAGGGCCAGCAGTGCCGCGGTGGAGAGACCGACCAGCCAGGGGTTGGTGGTGCGGCTCACCCAGACGGCACGCCGTCCCGGCCGCAGCCGCATGCTCGGCGGCACCGGGTGGTCGCGGGGCGGGTCGGGCTCGCCCCTGCCGAGCAGGCCCGCGACCACACCGGCCGCGAGGGCGGAGCCGAGCACGGCGGCGAGCAGCCAGCCGGGCAGCACCGCCTGACGCCAGTCGGCGACGTCGAGGTTGGCGTAGAGGGCCAAGCCCTGCACGCCCAGGGCGAACACGGCCCAGCCGAACAGGAAACCCCACCACAGAGCGCGCCACAGCCGGGCGTCCAGCACCGTGCCGCGCAGCGCGGTGCCGAGCAGGAAGGCCCAGCCGACGCCCCACAGGAACAGGTCGGCCAGGACGCTCCCGCCGAAGGAGGTGTGGCCGTCGGGGATGAAGCCGCCGTCCCAGTGGGTCGCGAGGGGATCGGGGAGGCGGTCGCGGAGCGCGAGCGGCAGGCCGATCAGGACGGTGGTGACGAGCACGCCCCAGACAAGGGCGACCACGGCGCGGCCTCGGGAGGTCATCGCGCCTCCTTCCGGGGAACCTTGGTATGTCATAACGGCTCTCTCCTGGGGGTTCCGGGAGGTCGGACGGGGTGTGAGGGGACGCGGCGTGCGGGTCACGACAGCTCCCTGATGATGTGGATCACTTCTTCGGGCCCGTAGCCGTAGCGGTCGGCCTCGGCGAGCAGTTCGCGCGCCGCCTCCGCCAGCACCGCGCGGGCGTCGGGGCGGCCGAGCACGCTGACCCCCCGTCCGCGGCGGAACTCCAGCAGGCCCTCGTCCCGCAGTTCGCGCAGGGCGCGCAGCACGGTGTTGGCGTTGATGCCCAGCGCGTCCGCCAGATCCCGGGCGGGTGGCAGCCGGTCGCCCGGCGCGTAGGAGCCGTCCGCGATGGCGCGGCGGATCGTGCCGGCGACCTGGTCGTGCAGGGGCCGGGAGTCGTTCAGATCCAGGGTGAGCAACATGATACTAGCAACAATAGCACCATTGCCCGAATGACGCTACTTGCTGTAGCACCATCTGGTTGATATTTAATTCATGGGACGAACCCTCGTTTATGCGTACGGCCCAAGGGGACTAGCATCGGGCGCGTGACCACTGTGCGGCTGAACTCAATTGACAACGCTGTCTCGCTCGACACCGACGCGCTGGTCGTCGGGGTCCATACCGGCCCGGACGGCCCGCACCCCGCTCCGGGAGCCGAGGGGCTTGACCAGGCGCTCGGCGGCCGGCTCGCCGCGACGCTCGGCGCCATGGGCGTCAAGGGCAAGCCCGGCGAGGTGGCCAAGGTCCCGACCTTCGGCGCACTGACCGCCCCGCTCCTCGTCGTCGTGGGCCTCGGCGACGCTCCCGACGGCGGATACGAGCCCGAGGCCCTCCGCCGCGCCGCGGGCACGGCGACCCGCGCCCTGGCCGGCACCGAGCGCGTCGCGCTCGCCCTGCCCGCCGGCGACGCGCGACAGGCCGGAGCGGTCGCCCTGGGCGGCCTGCTCGGCGCCTACTCCTTCACCAGATACCGCACGGACGGCGAGCAGACCGCCCCGGTGACCGAGATCACCGTGCTGAGCGGCGCCGACGGCGCCGAGGCCGCTGTCGGGCACGCCGTCACCGTGGCGAAATCGGTCTCCCTGGTCCGCGACCTGGTCAACACCCCGCCCTCGGACCTGTGGCCGGCGCGCTTCGCCGAGATCGCCGAGCAGGCCGGCGCGGAGGCCGGCCTGTCGGTGGAGATCCTGGACGAGAAGGCACTCAAGGAGGGCGGCTACGGCGGCATCGTCGCCGTCGGCCAGGGGTCGGTCAACCCGCCTCGCCTGGTGCGCCTCGCCTACGGCCACCCGGAGGCCGCCAAGACGCTCGCGTTCGTCGGCAAGGGCATCACCTTCGACTCGGGCGGCCTGTCGCTCAAGCCGTCGGCCTCGATGGACTGGATGAAATCCGACATGGGCGGCGCGGGCGCGGTTCTCGGCGCGCTCGTGGCGATCGCCGGGCTGGGCCTGAAGGTCAACGCCGTCGGCTACCTCTGCCTGGCGGAGAACATGCCCAGCGGGACCGCCCAGCGCCCCTCCGACGTGTTCACCAGCTTCGCGGGCAAGACCGTCGAGGTGCTCGACACCGACGCCGAGGGCCGCCTGGTCCTGATCGACGGCATCGCCCGCGCCGCCCAGGACAACCCCGACGTGATCGTGGACATCGCCACGCTCACCGGCGCGCAGATCGTCGCGCTCGGCTGGCGTACGGCGGGCGTCATGGCCAACGACGACGACCTGCGCGCGGAGGTCGTCGAGACCGCCGGCGAGCAGGGGGAGGGCGCGTGGGGCATGCCCCTGCCCGAGGAGCTCCGCAAGGGGCTCGACTCCCCCGTCGCCGACATCGCCAACCTGCACCCCGAGCGGTTCGGCGGCATGCTGACCGCGGCCATCTTCCTGCGGGAGTTCGTGCCGGACGGGGTGCGCTGGGCGCACATCGACATGGCCGGTCCCGCGTTCAACAAGGGCGAGCCCCACGGGTACACGCCGAAGGGCGGCACCGGCGCGATCACCCGGACGCTCGTCGGCCTCGCCGAGCGTTACGCGGGCTGACCGGGGGCCCGCGCACGCGGGTCACCGGGCGACACGGACAGATGAAAAGATGCGGTTGTCGGTGTCCGGCCAGCGGCGGGACACCGGCCGAGCGACGAGCCGGGGCCCGAGGGCGGAGAAGTGGACGCGAGTCGGTGTTCACCAGGCCGATGAGGGCACGGAACAGGCGCGACCGTGACAGGGTATTTCAATCCAACAAGGAGCTTTCCTGTGGTTGATGGCAGCGGCCCGTACGACATCGTCGTTCTGGGTGGCGGTAGCGGTGGGTATGCCTGCGCTCTGCGGGCGGCCGAGCTGGGCAAGACGGTCGTGCTGATCGAGAAGGACAAGATCGGCGGCACGTGCCTGCACCGGGGGTGTATCCCCACCAAGGCCCTCCTGCACTCGGCGGAGGTCGCCGACGAGACGCGGGAGAGCGAGACGTACGGCGTCAAGGCCCGCTTCGAGGGCATCGACGTACCCGCGGTCCACGCGTTCAAGGACAAGATCGTCACACGCGCCTGGAAGGGCGTGCAGGGCCTGCTGAAGAGCAGGGGCATCACGATCGTCGAGGGTGAGGGCCGCATGGTGGGCCCGAACCGGATCGCCGTCGGCTCCGAGGTCTACGAGGGCCGCAACATCGTGCTGGCGACGGGCTCGGCGCCCCGGTCCCTGCCCGGCCTGGAGATCGACGGCGAGCGGATCATCACCAGCGAGCACGCGCTCAAGCTGGACCGGGTGCCCGCCTCGGTGGTCGTCCTGGGCGGCGGCGTGATCGGCGTGGAGTTCGCCAGTGTCTGGCGCTCCTTCGGCGCCGAGGTGACGATCGTCGAGGGCCTGCCGCACCTGCTCCCGCTGGAGGAGGAGTCGAGCTCCAAGCTGCTGGAGCGCGCCTTCCGCCGCCGCGGCATCAAGCAGGAGCTGGGCGTCTTCTTCGAGGGCGTCAAGACCACCGACACCGGTGTGGTCGTCACGCTCGCCAACGGCAAGACCCTGGAGGCCGAGCTGCTGCTGGTGGCCGTCGGCCGCGGCGCCGTCTCCGCCGGCATGGGCCTTGAGGAGGCGGGCGTCGCCATCGAGCGCGGCACCGTCACCGTGAACGAGTTCTGCCAGACCAGCGTGCCGGGCGTGTACGCCGTCGGCGACCTGATCCCGACCCTGCAGCTCGCCCACGCGGGCTTCGCCGAGGGCATCCTGGTGGCCGAGCACATCGCCGGGCTCAACCCGGCGCCGATCGACTACGACGGCGTGCCCCGGATCACCTACTCCGACCCCGAGGTCGCCTCGGTGGGCATCACCTCCACCCAGGCGAGAGAGCGCGGCCACGAGGTCGTGGAGTTCACCTACGACCTCGCGGGCAACCCCAAGAGTCAGATCCTGCAGACGCAGGGCGCGGTAAAGATCATTTCAGCGAAGGACGGTCCCGTCCTCGGCGTGCACATGGTCGGCCGTCGCATCGGTGAACTGGTGACCGAGGGACAGCTGATCTACAACTGGGAGGCCCTGCCCTCCGAGGTGGCTCAGCTCGTCCACGCGCACCCGACCCAGTCCGAGGCCGTCGGCGAGGCGATGCTGGCCCTGGCCGGCAAGCCGCTGCACGTCCACAACTAACCCCAAGCCCTCACTCGGAACACGAGAGAAGACAATCATGCCGAAGTCCGTACAGATGCCCCAGCTCGGCGAGAGCGTCACCGAGGGCACCGTCACCCGTTGGCTGAAGAAGGAGGGCGAGCGCGTCGAGGCCGACGAGCCGCTCCTCGAAGTCTCCACCGACAAGGTCGACACCGAGATCCCGTCGCCCGCGGCGGGCATCCTCACCAAGATCATCGTAGGTGAGGACGAGACCGTCGAGGTCGGCGCCGAGCTGGCCGTGATCGACGAGAACGGCTCCGCGGGCGCCGCCCCGGCTCAGGAGTCCGCTCCCGCGCCGCAGGCCGAGCCAGCCCCGGCCCAGCCGATCTCCTCGATCCCGCAGCCCGCCCCGCCGGCCCCCGCTCCGGCTCCGGCTCCGGCCATCCCGGTCGCGCCGGCTCCGCCCCGCCAGAGCGCCGCCCCGGCTCCGGCTCCGGCCATCCCGGTCGCCCCGGCTCCGCCCCGCCAGGCCCCGGCCGCCGAGCCGGCCCCCTCCGGGGAGAGCCCGTACGTCACCCCGCTGGTGCGCAAGCTCGCCGGCGAGCACGGCGTCGACCTGGACTCGCTGACGGGCACCGGTGTCGGCGGGCGCATCCGCAAGCAGGACGTGCTGGAGGCCGCCCGCAACCAGCGCGAGCGCGCCTCGGCCGCCGCCCAGGCTCCGGCCCCGCAGTCCGCCCAGGCTCCCGCCGCGGCTCCCGAGCCGATCGCGGTGGACACCACTCTGCGTGGCCGTACCGAGAAGATGTCGCGCCTGCGGCAGACCATCGCCAAGCGCATGGTCGAGTCGCTGCAGGTCTCGGCCCAGCTCACCACCGTGGTCGAGGTCGACGTCACCCGGATCGCGCAGCTGCGCGAGCGCGCGAAGGCCGAGTTCCAGCGGCGCGAGGGCGTCAAGCTCTCGTTCATGCCGTTCTTCGCCCTCGCCACCATCGAGGCGCTCAAGCAGCACCCGAAGCTCAACGCCACGATCAACAACGAGACCAACGAGGTCACCTACTTCGACACCGAGCACCTCGGCTTCGCCACCGACACCGAGCGCGGCCTGCTCGTCCCGGTGATCAAGGACGCGGGCGACCTCAACATCGCCGGTCTCGCCCGTAAGATCGCCGACCTCGCCGAGCGCACCCGCACCAACAAGGTGAGTCCGGACGAGATCACCGGCGGCACGTTCACGCTGACCAACACCGGCAGCCGTGGCGCGCTGTTCGACACGCCGATCCTCAACCAGCCGCAGGTCGGCATGTTGGGCACCGGCTCGGTCGTCAAGCGCCCGATCGTCCTGGACACCCCGGACGGCGAGGTCGTCGCCGTCCGCTCGATGGTGTACCTCGCGCTCAGCTACGACCACCGCCTGGTCGACGGCGCCGACGCCGCCCGCTTCCTGACGACGGTCAAGCGCCGCCTGGAGGAGGGCCGGTTCGAGAACCAGCTGGGTCTGAACGGCTAGCCCGCCGTTCCCTCCCACCGGGCCGGTCCGCGCCACGCGGGCCGGCCCGGTCCGTTCCGCGCCCGGGCCTCCCCCGCCCTCGATGAATCCGCCGGCCGCCCGGTTCCCGAAGATTCCGGAGGAGGTCGATTAGATTGGGCGATATGACGATCATCGTGACCGGCTCCTCGGGCCTGCTGGGATCGGCTCTGGTCCGGGCTCTGCGGGCCGAGGGGACGCGGGTGGTGTCTCTGGTACGGCGCGCGCCGCAGGGCCCCGACGAGTCGTTCTGGAACCCTGCGCGGGGGTTGCTGGACCCGGCCGCCCTGAGGGGCGCGGCGGCGGTGGTCCACCTCGCCGGGGCGGGCATCGGCGACCGGCGCTGGAACGACGACGTCAGGCGCGAGGTGGTCCGCAGCCGGGTGGAGGGCACCAGGACCCTGGTGAGGGCGCTGACGGAGTCGGCGTCCCGGCCTCCGGCGCTGCTGTCCGCCTCCGCGATCGGCTTCTACGGCGACACCGGCGACCGCGAGGTGGACGAGACCTCCCCGCCGGGCGAGGGTTTCCTCGCCCGGGACGTGGTGGTGCCCTGGGAGGCGGAGACGGTGCCCGCCGAGGAGGCGGGCATGCGGGTGGCCCGGCTCCGCACCGGCCTGGTGCTGAGCGCCGACGGCGGCATGCTGCCCAGGATCCTGCCGATCTTCAAACTGGGACTGGGCGCGCCGCTGGGCTCGGGAAGGCAGTACTGGTCGTGGATCTCGATCGACGACTGGGTGCTGGCCGTACAGCGCGTTCTGGAGGATCCGGGCATCTCCGGCCCGGTGAACCTGACCGCGCCGGAACCGGTCACCAACGCGGAGTTCACCCGGGAGCTCGGCCGGGCCGTGCACCGGCCCGTCATGCCGCTGGCCGTACCCGGGTTCGTGCTGCGTACGGCCATCGGGGGGTTCGCCGAGGAGGGCGTGCTGACGGGGCAGCGGGTGCTGCCCCGGCGCCTGCTGGAGGCGGGTCACACGTTCCGGCATATGCGTCTCGGCGACGCACTCGCCGCCGTACTCTAGGGTCCCTGTTTCCGCTGAAGTCACTGGGGAGATCACATATGGGCAGGCCCGGGCAGTCTCACATCGTCGCCATCGGGGGCGGATCGTTCCGTCAGTCCAAGCGTCAGGGCCTCATCGAGGCGAGCCCGCTGCTGCGGTACGCCCTGGACCTGACCGGCCAGGACCGGCCGAGACTGGGTCTGCTCGCCACCGCCACCGGTGACGACGCGGAGTGGCTGCTGAGGATGTACGGAGCGTTCCACACGTGGGACGTCGAGATCAGCCACCTGACCGTCTTCCCGATGCCCAACGTCGAAGACCCGCGGGAGTGGATGCTGAGCCAGGACATCATCTACGTCAGCGGCGGCAGTGTGGCGAACCTGGCGGCGCTGTGGCGGCTGCACGGCCTGGACGAGGCGTTCGCCGAGGCGTGGCGGTCGGGCGTGGTGCTGTCCGGGCAGAGCGCCGGGGCGCTCTGCTGGCATGTGGGCGGCAACACCGACTCCTTCGGGCCGCAGCTGCGGGTGTGGGCCGACGGCCTCGCGCTGCTCCCCTACTCCTGCGGTGTCCACTACAACTCCGACGCGCAGCGCCGCGAGCTGCTGCACGCGTCGGTGGCCTCCGGCGAGCTGCCCGGCGGATACGCCGCCGACGAGGGGGTCGCGCTCCACTACGTGGGCACCGAGTTCATCCAGGCCGTGACCGTCGACCCGGACGGCTACGCCTACCGGGTGGAGCGTGACGGGGAGAACGGGGTGAAGGAGTTCCGCATCGAGCCTCGCCTTCTCACGACTTGAGCATGAACGGGTCAACTACTCTTTAGACGTGACTGAGCTGGCGATCGTCCGTCTTGGCGTTGACTTCCCCTACGAGCAGGCATGGGATCTTCAGCGGCGCATCCACGCCCGCCGCGTGGCGGAGGAGATCCCCGACACCTGCCTGCTGCTCGAACACGCCCCCGTCTACACGGCGGGCAAGCGCACCGCCCCGCACGAGCGGCCCGGCGACGGCACCCCGGTCATCGACGTGGACCGGGGTGGCCGTATCACCTGGCACGGCCCCGGCCAGCTCGTCGGCTACCCGATCGTCAAGCTCGGGGAGCGGCTGGACGTCGTCGCCTACGTCCGGCTCCTGGAGGAGACGCTCATCCAGGTCTGCGCCGACTTCGGGGTGCAGGTCGGCAGGGTGGCGGAGCGCAGCGGCGTCTGGGTGGCGGGGGACCCCTCCCACGGCCTGCCCGACCGGCAGATCGGCGCGGTCGGCATCCGCGTCACCCGGGGCGTGACGATGCACGGGTTCGCGCTCAACTGCTCCAACGACCCAAGCTGGTACAACCGGATCGTTCCGTGCGGATTCACCGACGCGGGGGTCTCCTCCCTGTCGGCCGAGACCGGCCGCCGGATCGTGGTCGACGAGGTCATGCCGTACGCCGAGAAGCACCTGGCCGAGGCGCTCTGCGCGCACGCGTTCGACCTCCCCGAGGAGGACCTCTTCCGCCGCTGAACCCCCCGCCCACCATCTCGCCCACCCGGCGCGCGGGTACGACGAGCGGTGACACGGACGCCTATGCGCGAGGCGCCC
Organism: Streptosporangium sp. NPDC004631; assembly: GCF_053601935.1. Taxonomy (NCBI): domain Bacteria; kingdom Bacillati; phylum Actinomycetota; class Actinomycetes; order Streptosporangiales; family Streptosporangiaceae; genus Streptosporangium; species Streptosporangium sp. NPDC004631. The sequence continues at coordinate 118,266 of NZ_JBSGCR010000010.1, forward strand.
CCCGACAACACTCGGTCATCCCGGAACCGCCGCTCCGGCGGGGCCGGAGCGCGTGGGCGGATAAGCGGATTAAGCGGTACCTCATGTAGGCCCATACCCCCGTGGGACATAAGCTGAGTGCCGTGACCGTTGCTCCTGAAGGCCGAAAGCTCCTCCGCCTGGAGGTCCGCAACAGCCAGACTCCCATCGAGCGCAAGCCCCCGTGGATCAAGACCCGGCTGAAGACCGGGCCCGAGTACACCGAGCTCAAATCGCTGGTGAAACGCGAGGGGCTGCACACGGTTTGCGAAGAGGCCGGCTGTCCCAACATCTACGAGTGCTGGGAGGACCGCGAGGCGACGTTCCTCATCGGCGGCGACCAGTGCACCCGCCGCTGTGACTTCTGCCAGATCGACACCGGCAAGCCCGCCGAGTACGACACGGACGAGCCCCGCAGGGTCGCCGAGTCGGTCAAGCAGATGGGGCTGCGCTACGCCACGGTGACCGGGGTCGCCCGCGACGACCTGCCCGACGGCGGCGCGTGGCTGTACGCCGAGACCGCCAGGCAGATCCACGCGCTGCTGCCCGGCTGCGGTGTCGAGCTGCTGGTTCCCGACTTCAACGGCAACCGGGAGCAGCTTGAGGAGGTCTTCTCCGCCAGGCCCGAGGTCTTCGCGCACAACATCGAGACCGTGCCGCGGATCTTCAAGCGCATCCGCCCCGCCTTCCGTTACGAGCGCTCCCTGGAAGTGATCACCAAGGCCCGGCAGGCCGGGATGGTCACCAAGTCCAACCTGATCCTGGGCATGGGCGAGGAGCGCGAGGAGGTCGTCCAGGCCATGCGCGACCTGCACCGGGCCGGGTGTGACCTGCTGACGGTGACCCAGTACCTCCGCCCCACCCCGCGTCACCACCCGGTGGACCGCTGGGTGAAGCCCGAGGAGTTCGTCGAGCTCCAGAAGGAGGCCGAGGCCATCGGGTTCGCCGGAGTCCTGTCCGGCCCGCTGGTCCGCTCCTCCTACCGGGCGGGCCGCCTCTACCAGCAGGCCATCGAGGCTCGTCAGCACGCCTGATCCGCGTCGTGGAAAGGGTCCCGCGCACGGCGTGGGACCCTTTCCACGCCGGGGTCCGCCTCTTCCCTTGTCCCTGCCCGAGTTCCGGATGCCGAATCTGTGTCCCGTATGCCGGGTTCTGTTGCCGAACCGCGGTCTCGGACGCTGAGCGCGGCAGGTCACGTTTTCACTTCTTGACCCCAGGATTTGTATCCTGCTGAACATGGCGAAGAAGCCCGAAGACCAAGAGCGCCCGGGGCGCATCAAGCAGCTCCGGATGATCGCGCAGATCATCAAGCAGGCCAACCCCAAGGGGATGCCGATCGTCTACGCGGCGGCCCTCGGCACGCTCGCGCTGTGCGTCGTGATCGGCCTGGTCACGGGCTGGTTCTGGTACCTGCTCTTTATCGGGATCATGCTGGCCTTCACCGTCGGGCTGGTGGTGTTCGGCCAGCTCGCCCAGCGCGCCCAGTACTCCATGCTGGACGGCCAGCCCGGTGCCGCCGCCGCGATCCTGCAGGGAATGCGCGGCAACTGGGAGGTCACCCCGGCCGTCGCGGTCAACCGCGACCAGGACATCGTGCACCGGGTGGTCGGCTATCCCGGTGTGATCCTCGTCTCCGAGGGGCCGGGCTCCCGGGTGCAGCGGATGCTGGTCGCCGAGAAGAAGCGGGTCCAGCGGATCGCCCTGGACGTTCCGGTCTACGACATCCAGTCCGGCGACGGCGAGGGGCAGATCCCCATCGCCAAGCTGCAGCGGCACCTGATGAAGCTGCCCCGCAACCTGAAGAAGCCCGCGGTCTACGAGATCAACAGCCGGCTCAAGGCCCTTCCGCAGACGCTGCCGATGCCCAAGGGCCCGCTGCCGCGTGGCGCGAAGATGCCCCGGCCGAAGATGCGGTGATGGAGCCGGCAGCGGTGGACCGGCGCCACGTGGACGCCGCCGGCACCTCGCGGGCCAACCGCCGCTGGTGGGACGGGGCCGCGGACGACTACCAGGCGGAGCACGGGGAGTTCCTCCGTGACAGCGGCTTCGTCTGGTGCCCCGAGGGGCTCGACGAGGCCGACGCCCACCTGCTGGGCGACGTGGCGGGCCTCGACGTGCTGGAGATCGGCTGTGGCGCCGGGCAGTGCGGGCGGTGGCTGGCCGGCCGGGGGGCGCGGGTGGCCGCCTTCGACCTGTCCTTCCGGCAGCTCCGGCACTCCCGCCGGATCGATCTCGGCGCGGACTCCCCCCTGCCCGTGGTCCAGGCCGACGCGGAGGTCCTTCCCTTCGCCGACGGATCGTTCGACCTGGCCTGCTCGGCGTTCGGCGCGCTGCCGTTCGTGGCCGACGCGCGCGCCGTTCTCGCCGAGGCCCACCGGGTGCTACGGCCGAGGGGCCGCCTGGTCTTCTCGGTGAGCCACCCCATCCGCTGGGCCTTCCCCGACGACCCGGGTCCGGGCGGGCTGACCGCCGACCGGTCCTACTTCGACCGCTCGCCGTACGTGGAGATCGGCGACGACGGGCGACCGTCCTACGTCGAGCACCACCGCACGCTGGGAGACTGGGTCGGGCACATCGCCGCCTCGGGCCTGGTCCTGCGGGGGCTGGTCGAGCCGGAGTGGCCGGAGGGGCACGAGCGCGAGTGGGGCGGCTGGAGCCCGCTGCGCGGCCGTCACCTGCCCGGTACGGCCATCTTCACCTGCGCCAGGCCGTAACCCGGGGCGCGGGCTGGAACCCGGGACACGGGTTCACGCCCCCGCTCACATCCGGACGACCACGGTGTTCGCCGCGCGGTCGTGCATGCCCCGCTGGTCACGGTCCCAGATCAGGGCCGGTACGGCCAGGCAGAGCAGCAGGGTCCGCACGAGCACCGACGGGAACGGCGGACGGCCACCGCCGAGGGCGGCGACCCGGATGCCGGTCAGCCGCATGCCGAACGTCATGCCCATGGTGCCGACCAGCAGGAGATACTCCAGCGCGAAGATCGCGACCGGGACCCAGACCTGATGGGCCGGGTTGATCCGCAGCAGTCCCTGCGTGATGGCCCAGGTGCAGATCAGCCAGTCGATCACCAAGGCGCCGATCCTGCGCCCGAATCCGGCCACCGCGCCGCTGCCCTCCCGGGGCAGCCCGAGCCGCTCTCCCGGATACCCCAGATCGACCCCGGCCGATCTGACGCCACCGAGCCAGGTCTGGGTCCAACGGGGCTGCTGCCTGCTGTTCATGGCTCTAACGGTATCCGTCCGGGGCACCGATCACGCATTCGCCCGAATCACCACCAAGATGGGCGAAAGCCACAACCGTCGCCGTCATCCTTTTCGTTCCGCTCTTTCCCGGGAGCATCCCCGTGTCCGGCACAGATGACATCGATCGGCGCTTCACCGCGCTCACCGACCAGACCAACCAGGACAAACGCGCTTCCGGGCCTGAGAAATGGGCGGAGTGCGCGCCTTTCCGCCTGGTCGGGCGGCTTCGCGGAACCGCACGCGGAGGTGATTCTCCCTTAACACGGGTGAAACAAACGAGACACGGAGCGGTAACGGCGCAGTTCTACGTTCGGAGCTGATAGCCCGTGCCCCTATGGGAGGTTCGCGTGTTCAACTCCGCCGACGACGTCCTCAAGTTCATCAAGGACGAGGGGGTGCAGTTCGTCGATGTCAGGTTCACCGACCTGCCGGGGACGACGCACCATTTCACGTTCCCCACGGAGAACTTCGGGGCGAACGTCTTCACCGACGGTCTCATGTTCGACGGATCGTCGATCCGCGGCTTCCAGGCCATCCACGAATCGGACATGCTGCTGCTGCCCGATCCCTCCACCGCCGTGCTCGACCCCTTCCGGCAGCACAAGACGCTCAACATCAACTTCTTCGTGCACGACCCGCTGACCGGTGAGGCCTACAGCCGCGACCCGCGCAACGTCGCCCGCAAGGCCGAGGAGTACCTCAAGGGCACCGGCATCGCCGACACGGTCTACTTCGGCCCCGAGGCCGAGTTCTACATCTTCGACGACGTGCGCTTCGAGACCAGCGCCCACTCCAGCTACTACCACATCGACTCCGTCGAGGGCGCCTGGAACACCGGCAAGGCCCAGGAGGGCGGCAACCTGGGGTACAAGCCGCGATACAAGGGCGGTTACTTCCCGGTCCCGCCGATGGACCACTTCACCGACCTGCGCTCGGAGATGGTCCGCAACCTGATCGAGGCGGGCATCGACGTGGAGATGCAGCACCACGAGGTGGGCACGGCCGGGCAGGCCGAGATCGACTTCCGGTTCAACACGCTGCTCAAGTCCGCCGACACCCTGATGCTCTACAAGTACATCGTCAAGAGCACGGCGCTGGCGCACGGCCACACGGTCACCTTCATGCCCAAGCCGATCTTCGGTGACAACGGCTCCGGCATGCACTGCCACCAGTCGCTCTGGAAGGACGGCGCGCCGCTCTTCTACGACGAGGTCGGCTACGCGGGCCTGTCGGACACCGCCCGCTACTACATCGGCGGTCTGCTCAAGCACGCGCCGTCCCTGCTGGCCTTCACCAACCCGACGGTGAACTCCTACCACCGCCTGGTCCCCGGCTACGAGGCCCCGGTCAACCTGGTCTACTCCCAGCGCAACCGCTCGGCGTGCATCCGCATCCCGATCACGGGCTCCAACCCGAAGGCCAAGCGCATCGAGTTCCGCGTACCGGACCCGTCGTGCAACCCGTACTTCGCCTTCGCCGCCCAGCTGATGGCCGGCATCGACGGCATCCGCAACAAGATCGAGCCGGTCGAGCCGGTGGACAAGGACCTCTACGAGCTCCCTCCCGAGGAGGCCCGTAACATCCCGCAGGTCCCGGGCTCCCTGACGGACGTACTCGCCGCGCTGGAGGCCGACCACGAGTATCTCCTGGAGGGCGGCGTGTTCACCCCGGACCTGATCGAGACCTGGATCACCTACAAGCGCGAGAACGAGATCGACCCCATCCGCCTCCGCCCCCACCCCCACGAGTTCGAGCTGTACTACGACGTCTGACCCCATAGGGCGACAATTTCGATAGAAGCCCATATTTGGCCCGCTTGGGGCATTTCGGGTATTACGGTTTTCTTTAGGGGCTGTTTTCGGAAGGGCGTCGGCCGACCGTCCGTTCAGGACACGGCCGGCGCCCCCTCCCGGTTTCTCCCGCGGAACCGTGCGTGGACCCGGACTCCGGCCCCGGGTCAGGCGAAGGGCCGTACGGCTCGCGGGGAGGGCCGGGAGGCGGGAGAGGTCAGGAGCGGCTGCCGCGGATGCCGGTGAGTCTGCGCAGGATGTCCCACCAGAAGGTGGCGCCGAACAGCAGGGCGACGACGGTGATCAGATAGCCGGGCCAGTGGCCCGGAGTGGTCAGGCGGCTCCACCAGGCGCCGCCGTTCCAGCCGAAGGACGGATCCCGCGTGTCGTCGGGAGGGATCGTCACGCTCAGCACGGCGTGATCGAAGATCTTGACCAGGGCCGGGGAACTGAAGACCTCGGTCACACAGGAGTACGGCTCGACGGAGCCGGGCACGGCGCACTTGTCCCTCAGGGAGTCCTTCAGCGCGATCGTGCCGTCCCCGCCGCCGCCCGCGATGGCGGCGACCGCGGCCCGGTAGGCGTTGTCCCGCAGCAGGGTCTTGCCGTACTCCAGCGCGTCCATGCTGAACAGCAGCGTCAGTGCCAGGGCCAGGGTGAACACGACCCACTTGACGTAGCGGCGGTACAGCGTGGACAGCCGCTGCATCTCCCCGTCGAACCAGTCCTCCACACCCTTGCGGAACCTGTTCATGTCCCGCTGGGCACCCTCCCAGACGCCCCGCAGGTGCCCGGCGAATGGACTGCCGATGGCCTCCAGCTTGGCGAGCAGGCCCTCGACACCCCCCTCCTCGGCGGCGACCAGCTCCAGCACCGCGCCGGAGAACCGCTCCGGCGGGATGTCGGAGATGCTGGTCCTGGCCCCCGTGGGGTGGTCGATCTCCTGGAGCCGCCCGTACAGCCGCCCGGTCACGTCGACCTCGGGCGGGGACTCGTCGGCCGCTAGCACCGCGTAGGGGTCCACCGGCAGCGCCTCGACCACCGAGGGGGCGGGGTCCGGCTCGTGCCGGGGGCGGGGGTCGTGCCGGGAGAAGGGCAGCTTGGCGAAGACGTCTGCGACGCCCGCCGGAATCCACGAACCGCCCTTGCTCGGCCCCCCGTCCAGGGTGTCGCGGAGATAGGCCCACAGAAACTTGCTGCGGATGCCGAGCAGCCGGACGAACGCCTCGTTGATCCCGCTCACCAGAAGCGACAGCAGCAGGAAGGCCAGCACCAGCCCAATGGCCAGATCAAGATAAACGGATATCACAGTAGATCACCCGCACCGTTGATACACGTTCGCCCATTGGAACGCAACACCACCTCACGGAACGGGTTCAGCCTCCGTAGAAAACGCGCTCCATGACCAGGCGGGCACGGCGGGTGACACGGCGGTAGTCGTCGACGAAGTCCTCACTGCTGCCCGGCGGGTAGCCGAGGGTGCGGGAGATGAGCGCCCGCTCGCGGACGTCCACCGGGACGGAGTCGGCGGCGCGGCCCCTGACCAGCACGACGGCGTCGCGGACGCGCGAGACGAACCGCCACGCCTCGGCGAGCGCGGCCTCGTCGGCCTCGGGCAGCAGACCCTCGGCGACCGCGGCGCGCAGCGTCTCCAGGGTGCGGGTGGTCCGCAGCGACGGCAGCGCTCCGGCGTGGCGGAGCTGGAGGAGCTGGGCCACCCACTCCACGTCGGACAGCCCGCCCCGGCCGAGTTTGGTGTGCAGGGCCGGGTCGGCGCCGCGCGGCAGCCGCTCGGCCTCCATCCGCGCCTTCAGTTTGCGGATCTGCAGCACGGCGGCGTCGGCGATGCCTCCGTGCGGATAGCGCAGCGGGTCGGCCAGGGCGAGGAACTCGGCGCCGAGTGAGGCGTCTCCGGCCGAGAACCGGGCGCGGAGCAGCGCCTGGGACTCCCAGGGCGACGACCAGCGGCCGTAGTAGGCGGCGTAGGAGGCCAGCGTGCGGACCAGCGGCCCCTGGCGGCCCTCGGGACGCAGGTCGGGGTCGATGAGCAGCGGCGGGTCGGGGGCGGGCAGCGCCAGCAGCCGGCGCAGTTCGTTGGCCACCGTGAAGGCCGCGTCACCGGCCTCCCGCTCGGCGCCCCCCTCGGGGGGCGCGTGCACGAACATCACGTCGGCGTCGCTGCCGTAGGAGCATTCGAGGCCGCCCAGGCGGCCCATGGCGATCACCGCGAACCTCGTGCCCAGCGGGGCGCGCCGCTCCATCTCGACCTTGCCGATCGCCGCGTCCAGCGCGGCCTGGATCGTCACGTCGTTGAGCGCGGACAGCGCCTGCCCCACCCGCTCGATGTCGATGTGCCCGGCGAGGTCGGCGGCGGCGGTGCGGAACAGCTCCCTGCGCCGCAGCCCGCGCGCCGCGGCCACCGCGCTCTCGGCCTCGCCCGGGTAGCGGCCGACCGTGGCCCGCGCCTCCGCCAGCAGCGCCTCGGCGGGCCGGGGGTCCAGCTCGGCGTCCGAGCCGAGCATCGCCACCGCCTCCGGGGCGTGCAGCAGCAGTCCCGTCAGGTAACGGCTGGTCCCCAGCAGCCTGGCCAGCCGCGCCGCCACCGCGGTCTCGTCACGGAGGAGCCGCAGGTACCACGGGGTGGCGCCGAGCTTGTCGGAGATCTGACGGAAGCCGAGCAGTCCCGCGTCGGGGTCGGGGGCGTCGGCGAACCAGCCGAGCATGACGGGCAGCAGGGTCCGCTGGATCGCCGCGCGGCGGGATACACCGCTGGTCAGCGCGCTGATGTGGCGCAGGGATCCGGCCGGATCACCGTAGCCGAGCGCCTCCAGGCGTGCCTGCGCGGCCGCGGTGGACAGCCGGGCCCCGGACTCGGGCAGCCGGGCCACGGCGTGCAGCAGAGGCCGGTAGAACAGCTTCTCGTGCAGCCGCCTCGCCTCCAGCGCGTGCCGCCTCCACCGGGCGGTGAACTCCCCCACCGGATCGGCGGTCATGCCCAGGCCCCGGCCGAGACGCCGCAGGTCGGCGACGCCCTCGGGCACCACGTGGGTACGGCGGAGCCGGTACAGCTGAATCAGGTGCTCGATCCGGCGCAGGAAGGTGTACGCCTCGGCGAGCGCCTTGGCGTCGTCCCGGCCGACGTAGCCGCCCCGGGACAGGGCGGCGAGCGCGGGGAGCGTGGCCCGGCGGCGCAGCAGCGGGTCCAGGCGGCCGTGGACGAGCTGGAGCAGCTGGACCGCGAACTCGATGTCGCGCAGGCCGCCGGGACCGAGCTTGAGCTGCCGCTCGGCCTCGTCACCGCGCACCTGTGCCTCCACCCGGCGGCGCATGGCCTGCACGTCCTCGACGAACCGGTCGCGGGTGGCGGCCTGCCAGACCAGCTCGTTCATCGCGGAGACGTACCGTTCGCCGAGTTCGAGGTCACCGGCGACCGGCCGGGCCTTGAGCAGCGCCTGGAACTCCCACGTCTTGGCCCAGCGACGGTAGTAGGCCTGGTGGCTGGCGAGGGTGCGGACCAGCGGCCCTGACCTGCCCTCCGGGCGCAGCGCCGCGTCCACCTCCCACAGCGCCCCCTCCGGGGTGCTGGCCGAGCAGGCGCGCATCATGCCCTGGGCCAGGCGGGCGGCCAGCCGGAGCGCCTCGGTCTCGTCGGTCCCCTCACGCGGCTCGGCCACGAAGACGACGTCGACGTCGCTGATGTAGTTGAGCTCCCGGGCCCCGCACTTGCCCATGCCGATGACGGCCAGCCGCACCGCGCCGGGGTCGGCGTGTTCGGAGCGGGCGACGGCGAGCCCCGCCTCCAGCGCGGCCCCGGCGAGGTCGGACAGCTCGGCGGTGACCTCGGTGAGCGACGCCTCACCTGCGAGGTCCCTGGCGGCCAGGTGGAGCAGGCGGCCCCGGTAGGCGGTCCGCAGCGCGACCAGGGTGGCCGTGCCGGAGCCGGCCGCCCGGGGTTCGGGGTCGCCGGGCTCGGCGCCGACGGCCCGCAGCAGCTCGGTGCGGAGCTCCTGCCCGGCCGGCCTCCGTACGGCCTGCTCGCCGCCGAGCAGCCGCCAGTGTCCGGGATGCCGGACCACGTGCTCGCCGAGGGCGGCGCTGACACCGAAGACGCCGAGCAGCCGGGCCCGCAGGCCGGGATCGGACCGGAGCGCGCCGAGAACGGCGGGGTCCGAGGCGGCCAGCCGGTTGAGCGAGGTGAGCGCCAGGTCGGGGTCGGCGGTGGCGACCAGGGAGTCCAGCAGGCCGGGGTCGTCGGCCGCATCGGGCCCCAGTTCGTCGAGGAGCCGCCCGGCCCTGGCCCCGTCGGCGAACCCGAGCCTGGCCAGCCGCCCGGCGGTCGTCTGCATCCGGGGCACAGCGCCCACCGCCCCTTCCTCGTCTCCGATCACAGGCGCGGGCGGGCTCCTCGCCTCCCGTCCGGCACCCCTACCGTAGTCGTCCGGTCACTCGGACAGGACGACGGCGGCGAAGCGCTCGGCGACCGGCCGCCAGGTGCGGGCCAGGCGTTCCCCGGCCTCCTTCGCCCGCGTGTTGAGCTCCTCGACCGAGTGGCCGAGCGCGGTCAGATGGTCGGCCGAGCTCTCGGTCCAGCCGGTGAAGAGCTCCGGGGTGGCTTCGGGGTGGAACTGCACGGCCCAGGCCCGCTCCCCGAGGCGGTACGCCTGGTTGGGGTAGAGGTCGCCGGTGGCGAGCCGTACGGCGCCTTCCGGCAGCCGGGTCATCGCGTCACCGTGGTACTGCACGGCGGGAACCGGGCCGAGCCCGGCGAGCAGCGGGTCGTCGGCGGCGGCCGGGAGGGGGACGACCTCCCGCACACCGATCTCCAGCCCGTGCTCGCCGCGTTCGACGGCGCCGCCGAAGGCGAGCGTCATGAGCTGGCCGCCCAGGCAGATGCCCAGGGTCGGCAGGCCGTCCTCCACCGAGCGGCGGATCAGGGCGCGGGTGGCGGGCAGCCAGGCGCACCGGTCGTCCTCCCACGCCGCCGCCTCGCCGCCGAGCACGATCAGGCCGTCCTCGGGTCGTCCGGGCACGGCCTCGCCCAGGTAGGGCCGGACGACCTCGCATCCGACCCCGGCCTCCGCCAGCCAGCCCGCGAAGAATCCCAGGCCCGCGGAGGCGTCGTTCTCGACGACGGTGACTCTCATGCGGTAATCATCGGCGAGGGTCCGGCGGGATCTTTCACCGGCCCCCGCCGGCACGGGTCACGCGGGGGCGATCCACACGGCCTTGGCCGAGGCGACCAGGGTGCCGTCGACCTCGTAGACGGCGCTCTCGCCGAAGAGCTTGCGCCCCTCGCGGCCGGCGGCGCGGGCGACCACCGAGTAGGTGCCGCCGGGGTAGATCCGGCGGTGGACCTGCGCGGTCAGCCTGCCGAGCAGGGCGGACTCGCCGGGCTGGAAGTGGGCCCAGCCGGTGACGCAGTCCAGGGCGGCCCAGGTGACCGCGTCGGGGACGGCGCCGTCCTGGTCGGTGACGGCCATGGGCACCCGCCAGCCGGCGGCGACCAGGTCGGTGCCGGGCACCGCTCCGGGGAAGATCCGCAGGCCGTCTCCGGGTGCGCGCAGGCCGCAGGCGAAGCAGCCGGGGAAGGGGTGTCCGCCGAGCCCGGCGAAACCGCCCTCGGCGCGGGCGGCCTCGTTGAAGGGCACGAACGCCGGGGCGTTGAACCGCTCGGCGACCGGGATGGCCTCGGCGAGCAGGGTGTCACCGTGGGTGAGGGTGGCGCTGTTGGCGAGGTGCCGCAGGGAGAGCCCGGTCTCCAGTGGAGTGGGGGCGTGCAGCGTGACCTCGACGGCCGAGTCGTGCCGGGCGCCGTGCAACGCCTCGGTGACCGTGCCCGCTATCCATCCGCCGTTCGCGACGCCCTCGGGACCGCGGAAACGTGCGGGTACGGATACCACGGTCTGCAACTCGGCAGCCGTCGTCATACGGCACCTCCTATCGCCTTTTATGGCGATTTATTCTCGAAAGTCACTTTAAACGGACCGACAAATTTTACCGGAGTCATGATACGCCCGGTGAACCAGGTGGCCATGATCCGCGGACCGGCGGCACATGGCGACACGTGGCAGCACGCGGCGGCAGAGGACGGCCCGACGGCCGGCATGGCGCGGACCCCGAGTCCGGCACCGCGAAAACCCCCGCCCCGCGGACCGGCATCGGTGACCCTATCGCGCGGAGGGAGTGGACGCCGCCGAAAACCGGGGCGCCGGAGGCGCCCAAGCCCCTAGAGAACCGGGAGATACCGGCCCAGCTCGAACTCGGTGACCTGGCGGCGGTACTCGTTCCACTCGGTGCGCTTGTTGCGCAGGAAGTAGTCGAAGACGTGCTCGCCGAGGGTCTCGGCGACCAGCTCGCTGCGCTCCATGACGCCGATGGCCTCGTCCAGCGACTGCGGCAGCGGCTGGATGCCCAGGGCCCGGCGCTCGGCGGAGGTGAGCGCCCAGACGTCGTCCTCGGCGCCGGGGGGCATCTCGTACCCCTGCTCGATGCCCCTCAGTCCCGCCGCGAGGATCAGCGCGAAGGCCAGGTAGGGGTTGCAGGCCGAGTCGAGCGAGCGGAACTCGATGCGCGTCGAACCGCCCTTGTGGGGCTTGTACATCGGCACCCGGACGAGGGCCGAGCGGTTGTTGTGACCCCAGCAGATGTAGCTCGGGGCCTCGCCGCCGGCTCCGGCGATCGCCTCGGCTCCGCCCCACAGGCGCTTGTAGGAGTTCACCCACTGGTTGCAGACCGCGGTGATCTCGGCGGCGTGCGCGAGCAGGCCCGCGATGAAGGAGCGGCCGACCTTGGAGAGCTGGTACTCGGCACCGGGCTCGTAGAAGGCGTTACGGTCCCCCTCGAACAGCGACATGTGGGTGTGCATGCCGGAGCCCGGATACTCGGTGAAGGGCTTGGGCATGAAGCTGGCCCAGATGCCCTGCTCCAGCGCGACCTCCTTCATGACCAGGCGGAAGGTCATGATGTTGTCGGCGGTGGTGAGCGCGTCGGCGTAGCGCAGGTCGATCTCCTGCTGGCCGGGGCCGCCCTCGTGGTGGCTGTACTCGACCGAGATGCCCATCGACTCCAGCATCATGATCGCGTTACGCCGGAAGTCGTGGCCCGAGCTGTGCGGGGTGTGGTCGAAGTAGCCGCCGTCGTCGAGCGGCTCGGGCCGCACACCACGCTCGGGCCGGTCCTTCAGCAGGAAGAACTCCACCTCGGGGTGGGTGTAGAAGCTGAAGCCCATGTCGGACGCCTTGGCCAGGGCACGCTTGAGCACCCAGCGCGGGTCGGCGTGCGAGGGTGAGCCGTCCGGCATGAGAATGTCGCAGAACATCCGGGCCGCGCCCGGCGTCTCACTGCGCCAGGGCAGGATCTGGAACGTCGCCGGATCCGGCTTGGCGAGCATGTCCGACTCGTAGACCCGGGCGAAGCCCTCGATCGCCGAGCCGTCGAAGCCGATCCCCTCGGCGAAGGCCCCTTCGAGCTCCGCCGGGGCGATGGCCACCGACTTCAGGAACCCGAGAACGTCGGTGAACCACAGCCGGATGAACCGGATGTCGCGCTCCTCAAGGGTGCGGAGAACGAACTCCTGCTGACGGTCCAAGGCCACTCCTTCACTGCCGACACCGGCGTGGTGCCACACGCCTGGTCTTCCACCAGTCTGCCCGCTCCGTGTTTCGCACACGTTACGAGGAGGAACGGCGAGACGCCGCATCGGGTCCGCGTCACCCCGGCCCGGGACACGCCCGGCGAGGAGGGTGCTGGCCCACGGGCATGACCAGGCGGAACAATGCGGGCCACCGGTCACGGACGGTGATCCGCCGCGACCCACGGTCGTTCACCGTGATCCGTGACGCCCCGCGGCGACCGGCGCCGGTGGCGATCTTCGTGACCGGACCTGAGAGATCCACGTCCTTCGGGGGAAGACGACGATGCGCACCGAACTCCACGGGCCGCCGGGCGGGGCGACGCCCGCACCGCTGGCCCCGCTCGTCGAACGGCTCGCGGCGATGGCCGCACCGTGCCCCGTGCACCCGTCGGCGCACCTGATCGAGACCGACGTCATCGCCTGGTCCCGGGGCGCCGGACTGGAGGCCCCGCCCCCCGGGGTCCATCTGCTGGCCGGTCGGGCGTTCGCCCGGTACGGCACCGGCACGGCCACGCTGTTCGCCCGCTGGCTGACCTGGCTGTCGTGCCTGCGCCGGGAGCCCTCGGCGTTCGCCGGGGTGCTCGCGGTGGCCGAGGGGGGCGAGCCGGGACCGGCGCCGGTGGAGCGGGCCTTCGCCGAGCTCTGGCGGGACTGCGCGCCCGGTATGAGCCGGGGGTGGCGGGCGGGCTTCCTGGCCGGACTCACCGCCCAGCGTGCGGCGCTGCTCGGCGGCGGCGCGCCCTCGATCGAGGACTACCCGGCGCTGGGCAGGGCCGGTTTCGGGCGATACCTGTTCGACCTGGTGGAGCCGTGCGCCGGGACCGAGGTGCCGGCCCCGGTCCGAGAGAGCCGGCAGTGGCGGTCGGTCGCCGAGGCGAGCGGTGACGTGGTCGCGTGGTGCGACGACCTGACCTCCGGAGGCGGCTATGTGAAGGCCGCCTCGGTCTCTCTGGGCGGCGGAGCGGCCGTGGAGTGGGTGGTCGACCGCGTGGCGACCCGGGTGGAGGAGTTGTGGACGGCCGCCCGGACGATCCCCCAGGTCGTGGAGCGGTACGACCTGGGCTTCACCGCCTCGCGCGAGGTGGTCCAGGTGGCCTGCGCCTTCTTGACGATTTCCCGGGCCTACCTGGAGAGACTTCTGGAATCACCTCGCTATCGTCACGTAGGGTAATCATCTGAGTTCTCCAAGTAATCGGGAGGTCAAGATGAGTACCGAACTTCTCAAGCACAAATTGGACCGCGCCTTCGGGCATCTGGACGTGGACGGCAACGGAAGGGTCGAGCGTGACGACCTGCTCGGCCTGGGCGCCCGGATCCTGATCGGTTTCGGCGAGTCGCCGACCTCGGCCGCGGGCAGCAAGCTCGTCCGGGGTTTCGAGGCGATCTGGCGGACCCTCTCCGCCGAGCTCGACGTCGACGGCGACGGCACGGTCTCGCCGGAGGAGTTCCGAGCTGGCATGACCTCGGCGTTCGTCGGAGGAGACCGGTTCGACGCGATGTTCAGGCCGGCCGCGGAGGCGGTCGCGGAGCTGTGCGACACCGACGGGGACGGAGCCGTCGGACCGGCGGAGTTCCGGATCATGATGAGCGCGTTCGGCGTCGGGTACGACGACGTGGACGCCGCCTTCGACCGGCTGGACCTCGACCGGAACGGAATCGTCTCGGTGGACGAGCTGGTCGAGGCGGTTCGGGAGTACTACACGAGCACCGACCCGGGCTCGGTCGGCAACTGGCTGTTCGGTCCGTTGTAGTGACCTTCACCCCCACAGCCTCCAGGACGGGAACGCGGCCATCGCGGGAGCGGGATCCCTCGGTGGCCGCGACCTTGCTCCTCCCCCTCGTCGACCGGGTCCCGGTGATGGCCGCGCCGTGCCGGATGCACTCGTCGATCGACCGGATCACCGCCTCACTCGCCGAGTGGACCCGCGAGATCGGGCTGGACACGCCCGCGTCCGCGGGCTTCGACCGGATGGCGGGACGGGCCTTCGCCGGGTTCGGCGCCGACTCGACGCTCCTGTTCGCCAAGTGGCTGACCTGGCTGTTCCACTTCGACGACGAGTGGGACGAGAAGCCCGCCGGACGCGCGACCGACATCGTGGAGGCCACCTTCGCCCGGCTCGAACGTCATATGGCGGAGACCGGGATCCCGGGCGACGCCCCGGGAACGTCGCCCGGCCGGGTGGAGGACGGGCCGCCGGAGGCCGGCGTGCGTGACGCCCCGGTCCGGCCGGAGCCCGCCCGGCCCGCCGTCCCGGCACCCGCTCCGCCGGAATCCGTCATGACGGCCTCTCCTGGATCCGTCATGACGGTCCTTCGGGGAAATTCCCCGCCGCTCCGGACGACGGGTCCGGCACGGATGGAGAGCCCGTCACCGGCCCAGACGAAGATCACGCCATCGCTCCGGGCCGGGGACATCACCCCACTCCGGGCGAGAGCCTCCGCGTCGGCCTCGGCGGATGCCTCGGTGGGGGCCTCGGCGGGTGCCGCACCGGTCGAGGTGGCCTTCCTCGACCTCTGGAAGGCGACCGCCCCGCGGATGAGCCCCCGCTGGCGGGAGCGGTTCGCCGGCGGGGTGGCGGCTCAGGGGGCGGCCTGCCGTACGGAGGCGGAGAACCGGTGCGCGGGGCGGGTGCCCTCGGCCGCCGAGTATCCCGCGCTGCGGCGGGGAACCGCAGGCCCCTACCTGTTCGACCTGGTGGAGCCGTGTCTGGGGGTCGAGGTCCCTGCCGAGCTGCGGGAGAGCCCGACCTGGCGGACGCTGGTGGACGCCTGCAACGACGTCACCGCGTGGTGCAACGACGTCGCCTCGCACCACAAGGAGCGGGCGAACGGGGACGTGCACAACTACGTGATGGTCGCCGCGCGCGCGTTCGGGCTCTCGGACGCCGACGCCGTCGCCTGGGTGAACGACCGCATCGCCGAACGCGCCGAGGACCTGCGGACCGCCGCCATGCGGTTGCCGGGGCTGTTCGACCGGTTCGGGCTCTCACCCGTCCAGGCGAGGGACGCCAGCAAGGTGGCCTGCGCGTTTCTTGGGGCTCCCCGGGCCCAGCTGGAGTGGCTCCTGGAGTCCAGCCGGTATGACGTGACCTGATCGGCCGCTCCCCCGTGTCCGCCGCATGTCTCGCGGGAGGCACGGGGGAGCGTCGTCCGTCAGGACGGGCAGACCAGGGAGTCACCCACCGGGGTGCGGCGGTAGACGGCCTCGCGGCCGCGCGGGCGCGCTCGCGATCGGCCCCGCGTTGCGCCGCCGTACGGCGGGGGCGCGGGAACTCCAGGGGTAAACGCGGGGGCATGGGCGGGTGTGGGGCGCATGTCACTTTAAGCGCCTGTTGATTGGATTGCGGTCCGCGCCGGTTAAGGTCCTTCCAAGTACGACATGGAAAGGCCGGGGCGATGCGCGGGCTGAGCCAGGTGTTCCCGACGGTGACGCCCGTCCAGGCACGGATCGCAGCGGTTCTGATCGCGGCCGTGTCGGTCGCCATGGAGTGCGTCAACGTCTGGGTCACCTCACGGCTGCCGCAGCCCTCCTACACGCCGCTGCCGTTCGCGCCGGAGGACGTGGCCGGCACGGCGTTCCCGATCTTCGGGGCGCTGCTGGTGTTCCAGCGGCCCCGGCTGGTCATCGGCTGGCTGCTCTGCCTGGGCGGGCTCTGCTCGGCGCTGAACAGCCTGTCGGCGAACCTCGCCTTCCTGGGGGTCCGCGACCCCCGGTTCGCGCTGCCCGAGGGGATCTGGACGGTCGTCGGGGCGAGCTGGAAGCTCGTCATCCTGCTGCTGGGCGTGCTGCTGCCGCTGCTGTACCCGGACGGGCGCCTGCCCTCGGCCCGCTGGCGACCGCTGATCTGGTTCACGGTCGCCGTGCTGGCGGTCGACACGTCCATCGCGGAGTTCCAGCCCCTGCAGCCGCCGTACCGGCTCTCCTTCGGCTGGTGGGCCCGTGTCGTGCTGGACCAGCTCACCAACGTGGCGATGATCCTCGCCTTCGTCTCGCTGGCCGTACGGTTCCGGAGGGTGGGTTCCGAGGAGCGCCGGCAGATCCTGTGGCCGCTGCTGGCCATGGCGGCCCTCATCGTCCCCTGGGTGATCGGGAACCCGGCGTGGTGGCTGACCTCGTTCACGATCCCGCTCATCCCCGCCGCGATCACCTTCTCCGTGCTGCGTCACCGGCTCTACGGCATCGACACGCTGATCACCCGGACGCTGGTCGGCGCGGGCCTGGTCGGTGCGATCGGCGGCGTGTACGTGGCCGTGGGCGCGGCCTCCAGCCTGTTCCTGTCCGACCTGGACCGGATCGGCGGGCTGTTCGCCGCGCTCTGCGCCGGGGCGTTCTTCCACCCGCTGCGCCGGATGCTCCAGCGGGGCGCCGACCGCCTGCTCTACGGCGGCAAGGGCGACCCGGTGGCGCTGGCCGGGGAGCTCCGGCGGCGGCTTCAGCGCACCGACCCGGCGGGCGGCCTGACCGCCACCCTGGAGGTGCTCCGCGAGGGCCTGGCCGTGACCGGGGTGAGCGTGCGGTTCCGGAACGGGACGCCCGGCGAGGTGACGGTGGGGAGACTGCGGGAGGTGGTCCGCGACGTCCGGCTGGTCTGGCACGGCGAACCGGTCGGCACCCTGCTCATCGGCCCGCCGGGGGTCAGGCGCCTGCCGGTCGCGCACAACGGGCGGGTCATCGCGGCGCTCACGCCGTACGTGGCGGACGCCGCCCACGCGGTCCGGCTGGTCGGTGCGCTGCGGCGGTCCAGGGAGCGGATCGTCGCCACCCGCGAGGAGGAGCGCCGCCGGCTGCGCCGGGACCTCCACGACGGCCTCGGCCAGTCGCTCAGCGGCATGGCCATGACCATCAACGCGGCCAGGCACTCGCTGCGCGTCTCCCCGGAGACCGCCGAGCGCCTGCTCGACGACCTGCGTTCCGGGATGGACGGCGTGACCGGCGACATCAGGCACCTGGTCTACGGCCTGCGTCCCCCGGCCCTGGACGACCTCGGCCTCGCCGGGGCCCTGAAGGAGATGGCCGGCCCCGGCACCTCGGTGGAGGCGAGGGGTGACCTGGACGGACTGCCCGCCGCCGTCGAGGTCGCCGCCTACCGGATCGTCCAGGAGGCGCTCACCAACGCCCGCAGGCACGCCGGGGCCGCCGCGGTGCGGGTCACGCTGGAACGGGTTCCGGCGACGGCCGGCGGGCACGGGCATCTGAACGTCCGGGTGGGCGACGACGGGGTGGGGGTCACCCCGGGCCGGCGCTCCGGGGTCGGGCTGGCGTCGATGCGCGAGCGGGCCGCCGAACTCGGCGGCACCTGCGTGATCACGTCGCCGCCCGGCGAGGGCACGCTGGTCGAGGCGGTACTGCCGGTGAACTTGAATGTAGAGACCTGACCACTGATGATTTCTTACAGCACGCGAACGATGGTGGGTATTGCCGTATGACCTTGGACCAGGTAGCTCTACGCTTGCGCCTGCAATGCTGACATTCCGTGCTCTCGGACCGTTCCAGGCGCGCCACGGTGACATGGTGCTCGACCTCGGCGGTCAACGCCAGATGGCCGTGCTGGCCCGGCTCCTCGTGGCCGGCGGCCGCGCCGTCCCGGTGAGCATGCTCATCGACGAGCTCTGGCCCGGTGAGCCGCCCGCCCAGGCCCTGTCCACCATCCAGGGGTACGTCTCACGGCTGCGGCGCGCCCTGGAGCCGGGACGCGCGCCCAGGGAGGAGGCCGAGGTGCTGGTCTCGGCCCCGCCGGGATACGCGCTCCGCGCCGAGATCGGTCAGGTGGACTCGTGGAGGTTCGAGAACGCCGTCAAGACGGAGGGCGAGCCCGGCGCGGTGTGGGAGCGTCTGGGGCACGCCCTCGCGCTGTGGCAGGGTCCGGCGCTGGCCGAGTTCTCCGACCTGCCGTGGGCGGTGACCGAGGCTGGCCGGCTGGAGGAGCTGCGGCTGATCGCCGTCGAACGCCGGGCCGACGCGGGGCTCCGGCTCGGGCGGTCCGGCGCCCTGGTCGCCGACCTGGAGGCGTACGTGTCGGCGCATCCGCTGCGGGAGGAGGGCTGGCGGCTGCTCGCGCTGGCGCTCTACCGGAGCGGCAGGCAGGGCGACGCGCTGGGGGCGCTCCGGCGGGCCGGGACGATCCTCCGCGAGGAGCTCGGCCTCGACCTCGGCACCACCCTCCAGCGCCTGGAGGCCGACATGCTGTCGCACGCCCCCCATCTGGACCTGCTCAGGGAGCCGGACGCGCCCGGGGAGCCCCTCTCGGCGCGGATGGCCGAGCCCGTGACGCTGCGCGTCGTGGTGGTGGACGATCAGGCGCTGGTCCGCACCGGGCTCCGGGTCGTACTGGACAGCGAGCCGGGGTTCCGTATCGTCGGCGAGGCCGAGGACGGCGAGCAGGCGATCGCGGTCGTCCGCGAGACCTCACCCGACCTGGTGCTGATGGACATCCAGATGCCCCGGCTGGACGGCCTGACCGCCGCGCGGCGGATCCTGGCCGACGAGGCGCCGCCGAAGGTCGTCATGATGACCACGTTCGGCACGGACGACAACCTCTACGCGGCGCTGCGGGCCGGGGTGAGCGGTTTCGTGCTCAAGACCTCGGCCCCCGAGCAGCTGATCACCGCGATGCGCGCCGCCCAGGCCGGCGACGCGCTGATAGACCCGGCCGTCACCACGCGGCTGATCGCGGCCTTCGCGGGGCGGGTCAACCCCTCGGCCCCACCCGGGCTGGCCGGGCTCGGCGACACCGAACTGGACCTGATGAAACTGATCGCCCGGGGACTCACCAACCGGCAGATCGCCTCGACCCTGTCGGTGTCCGAGCAGTCGGTGGCGCGGTCGGTGGCCAAGCTCCTGAACCACCTGGGGCTGTTCGACAGGGCCCAGCTCGTCGTCGCGGCGTACGAGTCGGGGCTGGTCAACCCGGGCGACATGGGCAGGTAACGATGTCCACGCGGGCGCGGCCTCACAGCGACGCGGTCACCGGAACCGCGGACGGCGGCCGGCATGAGGACGCGCCCGGCCGGGGCGGAGACATGCCCGCGCCGGCCGACGACCGGCCAGCCTCCCCGCTGCGCCTGGCGGCCGTCGCGCTGTCCGTCGTCGCGTTCGGGCTCACGGTGGCCGGGTTCGTGATCGCCCTGGGCCTGCCGCCGGAGTGGGACTCCATCTCGATCGTCAACCCCGATTTCGCCTGCGGTCTGACCTTTCCACTGGTGGGAGCCTTCCTGCTGGCCCGCCGATCCCGCTCGGCCCCCGCCTGGCTGATGTGCGCCGGCGGAATCGGCTGCGCGGTCAACTACTTCGGCAGCGCCATGATGTACCGTTCCGGCGCCGACGGCGCGCTGGCCGCGGCCGGCCTCTACCGCTACGCCGCGGGGATCGGCTGGGTCGTGGGCGGATGCCTGCTGGCCGTGGTGCTTCCGCTGTACTCGCCCGACGGGCGGCTGCCCTCCCGGCGGTGGCGCCCGATGGTGGTCCTGACCGGCGTGGTGATGACGGCCGAGGCGGTCCGCACGGTCGTGCGCCCGACCCCGCCCGCCGAGAACTACCCGCTGCCCCGGATCATCCCGAACCCCCTGGCGATCGACGCGCTCGCCCCCTACCACCAGCCGGTCCAGCAGGGCCTGTTAGCGCTGATCATGGCGTTGGCCGTCCTGTCGCTGCTCTCCCTGGCGCTGCGCTTCCGCCGGGCCGGGCCCGTGCTGCGCCGTCAGATCGCCTGGCCGCTGAGCGCGTTCGCCGTCTACATCGTCTGCATGCTCGCCGGAGAGGACTGGATACCGGCGGCGACCGTCTGGACCGGGCTGATCCCGGTCGCCATCGCCTTCTCCGTGCTGCGCCACCGGCTGTACGGCATCGACACCGTGATCAGCCGCGCCTTCGTGGCCGCCGGGCTGATCGCGGCGGTCAGCGTCGTCTACTTCGGGGCGGGCGCGCTCACCGGCCTCGTCCTGTCCGGGTACGACCGGATCGGCGGCCTGGCCGCGGCGCTGTTCGCCGGGGTCGTCTTCCACCCGCTCCGGCACATGCTGCGACGCCTGGTCGACCGGCTCATGTACGGCACGCACGGCGATCCGGCCGCCCTCGCCACCCGGCTGGCCCATGAGGTCGGCGAGGCCGAGCCCGTCAACGCGCTGGCCGCCGTCGCCTCGGTGGTCAAGGACGGCCTGAGCGTCACCGGCGTAGCGGTCGAGGTACGGGGACAGGGAACCCGGAGGGTGGAGACCGGCCTGCTGGGCCCGTCCCCGCGCACGGTGCCGCTGATCTGGCACGGTGAGCCGGTCGGGCGGCTGTTCCTGGGCGCCCCGGGGCCTCGCAGGTTCGCCGCCGCCCACAACGACCGCCTGATCGCCGTGGCCACGCCGTATGTGGCGGATGTGGCGCACGCCGTGATGACCACCGCCGACCTGCAGCGCTCCCGCGAGCGCATCCTCACCGCCCGCGAGGAGGAGCGCCGCCGCCTGCGCCGGGACCTGCACGACGGGCTCGGTCACGCGCTGACCGACATGGCGATGGCGATCAACATGGCCCGGATCAGCCTGCGCACCGCCCCCGCCTCGGCCGACCTGCTCCTGTTCGAGCTGCGCGGCGGCATGGACACCGTGGGCCAGGAGATCAGGGAGCTGGTGTACGGCCTGCGCCCGCCGACGCTGGACGAGCTCGGGCTGGCGGGAGCCGTACGGGCGCTGGCGGCCGGGGGCCCGCCGGAGGTGACCGTCGAGACCGAGGGCGACCTGTCCGACCTGCCGGCCGCCGTCGAGGTGGCCGCCTACCGGATCGCGCAGGAGGGGCTCACCAACGTCCGCAAGCACGCCGCGGCCCGGTCCGCGGTGGTCTCGTTGCGGCGCGGCGAGTCGCTGACGGTCCGGGTCCAGGACGACGGCCACGGACTGGGCGAGGGGCCGCGCTCCGGCATCGGCCTGATCTCGATGCGTGAGCGCGCCGCCGAGCTCGGCGGGACGTGTGTGATCGGCCCGGCGCCGGGTGGCGGCACGGCGGTGGAGGCCGTTCTGCCGATTTCGATCGGCCGGATGTAAACCTTCCGGGGTCCTCGGGGCTCTAACCATCCGTTGCCGAATCCATTTGAGGAGATCGTTGTGAAGCACTGGGCCATGGCCGTCGGCACCGCGGTCGCCGTGTCCGCCGTCGCCTCCCCCGCGACCGCCTCGTCGCGGCCGGCGCCGGTCACGGGTGCCGTCTACTCCGGCTACCAGGGCGGCGGGGTCGAGGTGCTGACCCACCGGGGCGGCTGGAGCCGGCGGAGCGTCGGCGGTGGAGGCTTCGTCGGGCAGTTCTCCGCGGCGCCCGGCGGCGGGAAGGTCGCGTGGATCGACAGCGGGAACCGCCTGCACGTCAAGACCGCGAACGCGGACAGGGTGATCGCCAAGGACGCCGCCTACGGCGGGCCCTGCTCGACCCCGGCCTGGACGGCCGACGGCAGGCGGATCGCCTACCCGGTGAAGGGCACGGCGGAGACCACGGCCGTGACGGTGATCGGCGCCGACGGGAGAAATCCGGTGAAGGCCGGCCGGACGATGGGCGTCTGCCACCTGACCTGGTCGGCCGACGGCAGGACGCTGGCCGGTTACGCGGGGGACACCGACGGCGTCCACCTCCTGGACACCGGCTCCCTGGTCTCCAGGAGGGCCCCCGGCATCAAGCTCGCCAACCACGTGCAGAGCCTGTCCCCCGACGCCGGCCGGGTCGTGGTGCACACGATCGGCGCGAACGCCCCCGGCGGCGACGGCTCCTGGCCCCAGTCGTTCACCCCGTCGATCTACGACACCAAGACCGGCAGGAGGCTCCCCATCCCGGTCGGGGGCAGGCTGCTCGGCGCCCTCTACCTCCGCGACGGGCGCCTGGCCGTACGCGTCCAGGGCAGGCCCGCCAACACCCTGGTGATCCTGGACGCCTCAGGCAAGGAGATCCAGCGGGTGCCCGAGCCCGCCAAGGCCAGGAACCTCGCCCTGCTCCACGTCCTGGGTTAGGCGCCCGGGGCGGGTGACGCCCCGGCGCCGGCTGATCGGTGTGCCGCAATAAGGTAGGGCACGTGGCTCAACTGCGTATCGCCCTGGCTCAGACCAATCCGGCGGTCGGCGACCTGGCGGCCAACGCCGACAAGCTCGTCGAGTGGACCCGGCGCGCCGCCGAGCGCGGCGCGCACCTCGTGGTGTTCACCGAGATGTTCCTGACCGGATATCCGGTCGAGGACCTCGTGCTGCGAACCTCTTTCGTGGAGGCGTCGATCGCCGCGGTCGAGACCCTCGCCGAACGGCTGGCCGACGAGGGGCTCGGCGAGACGCCGGTGATCGTCGGCTACGTGGACCGGGCGAACCTGGCACCGCGCGTCGGGCAGCCCAAGGGCGCCCCGCTGGACGCGGCGGCGCTGCTCCACCGTGGCCGGGTGGCCGCCAAGACCGCCAAGCACCACCTGCCGAACTACGGCGTCTTCGACGAGTACCGCTACTTCGTGCGCGGCGACCGGATGCCGATCTTCCGGCTGCACGGGGTGGACGTGGCGATCGCGGTCTGCGAGGACCTGTGGCAGGAGGGCGGGCCGGTCGCCGTGGTGGCGGAGGCCGGAGCCGGGCTGCTGGTCGTGCCGAACGCCTCGCCGTACGAGCGGAAGAAGGACGACGTACGGCTCGCGCTGGTCTCCCGGCGGGCCAAGGAGGCGGGCTGCGCCCTCGCCTACGTCAACCAGGTCGGCGGACAGGACGAGCTGGTCTTCGACGGTGACTCACTGGTCGTGTCCGCCTCCGGCGAGCTGGTCGCGCGGGCCGCGCAGTTCACCGAGGAACTACTGATCACCGATCTCGAACTGCCCGAGGCCCGCTTCGGCGGTCTCGGGACGTTCGAGGTGGACGCCGCGGACGGGACCGTGATCACGGTGGAGCGGCTGGAGCTGTCCGCGTTCTCCGTGGAGCCGTACGATCCGGAGCCCCCCGTGATCTCCGAGCAGCTCGACGACGTCGCCGAGGTCTACGCGGCGCTGGTGCTCGCGGTGCGCGACTACGTGGCCAAGAACGGCTTCCAGTCGGTCATCCTGGGCCTGTCCGGCGGGATCGACTCGGCGCTGACCGCCACGATCGCCTCCGACGCGATCGGCCCCGAGCGGGTGCACGTGGTGCTGATGCCCTCCCGATACTCCTCCGAGCACTCGCTGAGCGACGCCCTGGAGCTGGTGGACCGGCAGGGCGTCAACGCGCAGACCGTCCCGATCGGCGACATCGTGAGCGGCTTCGAAAAGGAGATCTCACTGTCCGGCCTGGCCTCGGAGAACCTCCAGGCCCGGGTGCGCGGCATGATCCTGATGGGCCTGTCCAACCAGCACGGCCACCTGGTCCTCACCACCGGCAACAAGAGCGAGCTGGCCGCCGGCTACTCCACCCTCTACGGCGACTCCGCCGGCGGCTTCGCCCCCATCAAGGACGTGCTCAAGACCCTGGTCTGGGAGCTGTCCCGCTGGCGCAACACCCGGGCGGGTACGTCGAACGAGTTCCTGTACGGCTTCGCGGCACCGCCGATCCCGGAGAACTCCATCGAGAAGGAGCCGAGCGCGGAGCTCCGCCCCGACCAGCGCGACACCGACTCCCTGCCGGAGTACGACGTGCTGGACCACCTCCTGGACGACTACGTGGAGAGGGACATGGGCTCCGCCGAGCTCGTCGCCGCCGGTCACGACCCCGCCCTGGTCGCCCGGATCATCCGCCTGGTCGACCTGGCCGAGTACAAGCGCCGCCAGTACCCTCCGGGCCCGAAGATCACTCCCAAGAACTTCGGCCGCGACCGCCGCCTTCCCATCACCAACCGCTGGCGTGAGACGACGCTCTGAGACTCATCGGGGGTTTCCGGAGTCCGCCGCCGTGCGTCAAACTAGGCGAGTTCGACGGCTGATCCGCACTCCCCAAGGCTCCTCATCCCCCGGGACAGGGGCCTTTTCGGTGTGGTCGAGTAGGGATGCCGATCAGGTGTGAAGCATCCGGGGTTGCCGGTGAAAGACCTGCTCAGGATGGGTATTACCGGAAGAGGCTCCGGTGCCCGGGGAGGGGGCTGAACCGCCGGTCACCGGTGACCTGATGGACGGTAAGCCGGCCGCGCCGCCCCTCCACGCGGTCATCAGGGCGCGGTACTGCACCCGGCAGTCCGCCAGTGCCGTAGTCCACCGAAATCAAGAGAAAAGGGGGGAACTCTGATGAAGGCAGCGGTAGGAGACAGGCTGGTCGTCGAGGGCACCCGGCACGGTGAGCACCGGCGGGTCGGCGTGATCGTGCAGTTGGTCCACGAGGACGGCTCCCCGCCCTACATGGTGCGGTGGGAGTACGACGAGCACGAGAGCATGGTGTTTCCCGGCCCCGACGCGCATGTGATGGCCGGAGACCAGAAGGGACCCCCGCTCACGACCCTGTGATCGGGTGAACCGGACGATCCGCCGCCGTCCTCGAACAGGACGGCGGCGGTTTCCCTGTGCGCGATCCTCCCCGCCCGATGTCGTTCCCCCTCAGCGGGAGGCGAGACCGGCCAGGATGTGATCGACGATCCGCTCGGCGATGTCCTCGGGGACATCGCCGTCAGGGCTCTGCTCGATGCACCGCATGTACCAGACCACGGTGCCGATCAGTGCCGCGATGGCGACGGACACGTCCAGGTCCGCCCTCAGCTCGCCTGTCGCGACGCCCCGTTCCAGCAGGGCTGTCAGCACCGCCCTGCGCGGCTCGATCGCCGCCTGCCGGACACGGTCCGCCAGGCGGGGGTGGCGTTCGGCCTCGTTCATCGCGATGTTCAGCACGCATCGCGCCCGCCCGTCGCACGCCTCGCGCCGGAAGACCTCCACGCAGGCGATCAGATCCTCCCGGACGAAGCGGCCCGCCAGCGGGGGAAGCGGCGCCTTGAGCGTGGCCAGGGCGTCGACGACCAGGTCCTCCTTGGCGGACCACCACCGGTAGATGGTCGTCTTGCCGACCCCCGCCCGGTTGGCGATCGCCTCGATCGACAGCTCGCCGAGACTGGTGCTCTCGCCGATCAGATCGAGGGTCGCCTCGATGATCGCCTTCTCTGCCCTGACGCTGCGGGGCCGGCCTGCCGGGCGGGCCGCGTGTGTCTCATCCGTGGTGGTCATCGCGTCTCTAGACTACTGCCGGTTCCCTGTCGGGGTTATGCCGCTCAGTGGTGGTCGCCGGGGTTTCCTTACCCGGCAGCCATCGGAGCACCACCAGGGCTCCGAGCAGCGCGATCACCGCCGAGACCAGGGCCGTGATGTGCATGCCGTCCAGGAACGCCTGCTTCGCGGGCTCGATCAGCGCCGCGCCGCGCCCGCCGAGCGACTGGGCCACGCCAAGCGTGCCGGTCAGGGACTCACCGGCGACGTGCTGAAGCTTCGCGGGCAGGCCGGCCAGGGTGGGGGCGATCTCCTCGCGGTAGGTGGCCGAGAGCAGCGAGCCGAGCAGGGCGACGCCGAGCGCCCCGGCGACCTGCCGGACGGTGTTGCTCATGGCCGAGCCGACGCCGGCCTTCTCCCTGGGCAGCGATTCCATGATCGTGGTGGTCGCGGGCGGCATGATGGTGGCCATCGCCGCGCCCTGGACGAAGAAGACGATCTCGATCACCAGGATCGGGGTGTGCTGGTCCATCAGCGCGTAGGAGCCCAGCGTGGCGGCGACGACCACCATGCTCACCGTGGCGCTCGCCTTGCCGCCGAAACGCCTGGCCATCTGCTGGCTGAGCGGGGCGAAGATGATCTGCGCGGCGGCGAAGGGGATCATCAGCGCGCCCGCCTGCATCGGGGTGAAGCCCAGCACGATCTGCAGGTAGAAGACCAGGAAGAACATTCCGCCCATCATCGCGAAGAACACGATGCCGATCATGCCGACCGCGGTGGAGAAGCGGGCGTTGGCGAAGTAACGGACGTCGAAGGCCGGGTGGTCGATGCGGCGCTCGTACCAGACGAAGGCCACCAGCACGGCCAGTCCCAGGATCGACGGGATGAGCACCTCGGCGCTGGCGAGCGTGGCCAGCTCACCGCCCCTGATGATGCCGTAGGTGATCGCGACGAGGCCGACGATGGACAGGAGCACCCCGACCGGGTCCAGCCTGGACGGCTTGGGGTCACGCGACTCGGGCACGACGAGCGCGATGAGCACCATGCTGACCAGCACGATCGGCAGGTTGATCAGGAAGACCGATCCCCACCAGAAGTGCTCGATGAGCAGGCCGCCGGTGATCGGGCCGATCGCGACGGCGATGCCGACGCCGCCGGCCCAGATGCCGATGGCCTTGCCGCGCTCCTCGGGAGGGAAGACGTTGGAGATGATCGCGAGGGTGGCCGGCATGATCGCGGCACCGCCGATGCCCATGAACGCGCGGGCGACGATCAGCTGCATGGGATCCTGGGCGTAGGCGCTGGCCAGTGAGGCCAGGCCGAAGAGCACCATGCCGACGAAGAGCATGCGCTTACGCCCGGTGCGGTCGCCGATCACCCCGAAGGTGAAGAGCAGACCGGCGAAGACGAGCGTGTAGGAGTTGATCGCCCACTCCAGCTGGCTCTGCGTGGCCCCCAGTCCCTCCACCGGGTCGGCGATCGTCTTCAGGGCGACGTTGAGAATCGTGTTGTCCAGCACGACCGCCAGGAGGCTGAAGACCAGCACTCCCAAGATCCGCCACCGCCTGGGGTGACCGAGTTGATGATTCATGAAAACCCCGTTTTCGATACGTCAAAGTTTCGAAACCCAACCGTAGCGCCTCCCGCTTTCGATACGCAACAGTCTCGTTTCGTAATGGTCGCCGCCGGTGACCGCTCGGTGGCGGTGAGCACGAAGGTCGCCACGGACGCGGTGCCGAGCAGGGGGACGGGCCCCGGAGATGGCCGGCAGACGCCGGTAAGGTTCGGCAACCATGTGATTGCCTACCTCCGCATGCATTGTGTCGTACGGCCCCGACACCTCCGCCACCGGATTACCGACGGCGCCGGGGGTGTTGAACCAGCCGAACGCGTGCAATCATCGGAAACGTCCGGAGACGCCACAGGGGCGCTTCGAGACTCCCGTTGGAGGGTGCTTTCATGTCCTCTTCCGTCACCAGCCCGCCGACCGCGCTCTACGGCGGCCAGGCTGGACGAAGGGTTACCGTCCGTGACATCGCCGTCGCCAAGGAGCGGGGCGAGAAGTGGCCGATGGTCACCGCGTACGACGCGATGACCGCGAGGGTCTTCGACCAGGCCGGTATTCCGGTGCTGCTCGTCGGCGACTCGGCCGCCATGGTCGTGTACGGTCACGACTCGACGCTGCCGGTGTCGGTGGACGATCTCCTGCCGCTGACCGCGGCCGTGGTGCGCGGCTCGTCACGCGCGATGGTCGTCGCCGACCTGCCGTTCGGCTCCTACCAGTCCTCTCCCCAGCAGGCGCTGGAGACGGCCGCCCGCTTCATGAAGGAGGCGGGCGCCCACGCGGTCAAACTCGAAGGCGGCCGCCGGGTACTGCCCCAGGTCGAGGCCCTGGTCTCGGCCGGCATCCCCGTCATGGCCCACCTGGGCCTGACCCCCCAGTCGGTCAACGCCTTCGGCGGCTACCGGGTGCAGGGGCGCGGCCAGTCCGGCGACGAGCTGACGTCCGACGCCAAGGACCTGGAGTACGCCGGGGCCTTCTCGGTGGTTCTGGAGTGCGTCCCCGCCGAGCTCGCCGAGCGGGTCACCGCGTCGCTGTCCATCCCCACCATCGGCATCGGCGCCGGCCCCGCCACCGACGCCCAGGTTCTCGTCTGGCAGGACCTGATGGGCCTGACCCCCCACCCGGCCAAGTTCGTCAAGAAGTACTTCGACCTGGCGCGGGAGATGGACCGGGCCGTCCGCACCTTCGCCGACGAGGTGACCACCGGCGCCTTCCCCGCCGCCGAGCACAGCTACCACTGACCGGCCCGGCCCCGCCGTACTCCCCTCCACCCCGGTACGGCGGGACCCGGTACGGCGGGGCGGGATCAGGCCAGGGTCGCCGGATCGGTGTTGGCCCCGCAGACGATCACGGCCACCCGTTCCCCGGGAGCCGGGACGTAGGCGCCGGAGCGCAGGGCGGCGAAGGCCACCGCCCCCGCGTGTTCGACGGCCGTCCGGAACGACCGCCACAGCTCCAGCCGGGCGTCGACGATGGCCTCCTCGGAGACCAGGACGCTCAGAACCCCCGCGGCGCGGGTGACGCCGTAGGCGATCTCGCCGATCCTGTCGGCTCCCAGGGAGTCGGCCGCCACCCCGCCGACCTGGACCGGGACCGGACCTCCGGCCCGCAGCGCCCGGTGCAGGGTGGGGATCGTCTCGGGTTCGACGGCGACCACCCGCGCGCGGCCGTCGAGGGCCGCGGTGATCCCGGCCACCAGCCCGCCGCCACCGACCGCGACGAGGACGGTGTCCACTCCCCGGATCTGCTCCAGCACCTCCAGCCCGATCGTGCCCTGCCCGGCGACCACCTCGGGATGGTCGTAGGCGTGGATCTCCAGGGCGCCGCTCCCGGCCGCCCGCAGGACCGACGCCTCGTACGCCTCGGCGTAGACGGCCCCGGTCTGCGTCACCTCGGCACCGAGCGCGCGGATTCCCGCGACCTTCACCGGGCTGGACACCGTCGGCACGAAGATCTCCGCCCGGATGCCCAGGGCGCGCGCCACATACGCCACCGCCAGGCCGTGGTTGCCGCCGCTCGCCGCGATCACCCCCGCCTCGGGCAGCTCCCCCTCGGCCAGGATCCTGTTGAAACCGCCTCTGGCCTTGAACGACCCCGAGTGCTGCATCCCCTCCAGCTTCAGGAACAGTCCCGGCGCCGCCTCCAGCACCGGCGTGCGGAGGATGTGACCGGCGATCCGCTCGGCGGCCTCCTCGACGTCCTTGACCGACACGCCCCCGATCGGCGGGTTCCCCATCGGCACCCTTCCACTCCCTCTCCGGAGAACCGTTCTACCCAGCAAAAAAGTGACATCTAGCAAAAAATCATGAAAGCGCCTGGGTGAAGTCGGCCCAGAGATCCTCGATGTGCTCGATGCCCACCGCCACCCGGACCGTGCCCTCGCCGATGCCGTGCCGGGCGAGCTCCTCGGCCGTCAGCGAGCGGTGGGAGGTGGTCGCCGGGTGCAGGATGAGGGTCTCGACGCCGCCGAGCGAGGGGGCGAGCAGGGCGAGCCGTACCGAGCTCATGAACTTCTCGCCCGCCGCGCGCCCGCCGACCAGGTCGAAGGAGAAGACCCCGCCGAAGTCGGGCAGCAGCCTCCTGGCCAGCCGATGTGAGGGGTGCGAGGGCAGGCCGGGCCAGTGCACGGCGGACACCTCCGGATGGTTGTCCAACCGGAGGGCGAGCTCGCGGGTGTTGAAGCAGTGACGTTCCATGCGCAGCGGCAGGGTCTGCAGGCCGCGCAGGGTGAGCCAGGCGGCGAACGGGTCGGCGGTGGCGCCCAGCTCGGCCGCGAAGTGCCACACCGCGCGGTAGAGCTCCGCCGAGGCGAAGACCGCGATGCCGCCGAGCACGTCGGTGTGACCGCTCAGATACTTGGTCGTGGAGTGGACCACGATGTCGGCGCCGTGCTCCAGCGGGCGGCAGAGGATCGGCGAGGCGAAGGTGTTGTCCACCACCGAGACCAGCCCGGCCTCGCGGGCCGCCGCGCACATCCCCGGCAGGTCCGCGACCTGCGCCACCGGATTGGCGATGGTCTCCAGATAGACCAGCCTGGTCTCCGGCCGCACGGCGGCGCGCAGTGCCGCCGGGTCGTCCTCGGGGACATAGGAGACCTCGATCCGGAACCGCCCGGCCAGATCCTTGAGCATCGCGGCGGTGCCGCCGTAGAGGGGCTTCTGCGCGATCAGGTGATCGCCGGGCTTGAGCAGGCCGAGCAGTACGGAGTTGATCGCCCCCATGCCGGAGGCGGTGGCGACCGCCCCCACACCGCCCTCCAGCCCGGCGACGGCGTCCTCCAGCGATCGGACGGTCGGGTTCGACAGCCGCCCGTAGACGAAGGGGCCGTCGGGGCGCCCCATTCCGTCGGCGAAGACGGCCGGGTCGTCGAAGACGAAACCCGAGGTCTGGTAGAGCGGCACCGCGATGGGGCGGCTGCCGTCCAGCCGAGGCTGGGGAAGGTGGACGGCACGGGTCTCTGGGCGAAGCTCATCAGGCATGAACGCCCAGTCTAGCGATTGTCCCCCCGTCGGCCCATCGCCTGGCCGTCCAAGAGACCAGACCGCCCAGGAGAGCAGGGCGTCCAAGAGAGCAGGGCGTCCGAGGGCCGGGACGGCCGAGGGGCGCACCGCCTCGCGCACGATCACCCGCCCAGGCGAGATCACCGGGCGGGCCGTCCGGTCACGGTGGTGAATTCCTCACTGTTCCCCAGAGTGACCGGTCTCCAGGATCAGAGGTATGACAGCGATTCAGGTGGACGGGCTCAGAAAGAGCTACGGAGACTTCGCGGCCGTCAGGGGCATCTCCTTCGAGGTCCCCCGGGGTGAGATCTTCGCTCTGCTCGGCCGGAACGGCGCCGGAAAGACCACGACGGTGGAGGTGCTGGCGGGCTTCCAGGCGCCGGACGAGGGCACGGTGCGCGTACTCGGCCTCGATCCGGTCAGGGACCGGGTCAGAGTGCGGCGGAGTGTCGGCGTCATGCTGCAGGAGGCGGGGTTCCTCCCCGACCTGACCGTGGCGCAGACCGTGGACGCCTGGCGCGACTTCGTCGCCGCGCCCCGGCCGCGCGAGGAGGCCCTGGAGCTGACCGCGCTGAGCGCCAAGGCCGCCACCAGGGTGCGTCAGCTCTCCGGGGGTGAGAAGCGCCGGCTGGACCTGGCACTGGCCGTCCTGAGCCGTCCCGACGTGCTCTTCCTCGACGAGCCGACCACCGGGATGGACCCCGAGGCGCGCAGAAACACTTGGGAGGTCATCCGGGATCTGGCCGGACAGGGCACCACGATCCTGCTCACCACGCACTACCTGGAGGAGGCCCAGCAGCTGGCCACCAGCATGGCGATCATGGATCAGGGGCGGATCGTCAGCGGCGGGGACATGGCCGAGACCCTGGCGGCACGGGCCGGCCGGGTCGCCTTCGAGCTTCCCGCCTCCGTCACCCCGCGGGACCTGCCGGTCCCCGACGCCACCCTGGAGGGGGACACCGTGGTGTGCCGCGTCGCCGATCCCGACCTCGCCGCCCAGGCCCTGCTGAGCTGGGCCGCGGAACGCGGCCTGCGCCTGCGCGGCCTGGAGGTCCGTACGGCGACGCTCGAAGACCTGTTCCTGGATCTCGCCGCGGGAGACAAGGGCGAGATGACCCACGACATCGGCAAGGAGGTGGCGTGACCGTGTCGGCACGTGATCTGGCGGTGGTGAGCCGCTTCAGCAGCCGCCTGTTCTGGCGGGACCGGGTGGCCCTGAGCACCTCCGTGAGCCTGTTTCTGGGCCTGGGCATCGGACTGCCGCTCCTGATGGACCGGGTCGGCGCGGGAAACGCGGAATTCCTGCTGAACCAGCATCTGGGGGTGCTGGCCATGGTCCTCGTCATCGCGACGTTCACCCAGATCGCGGTGACGCTCACCACCCGCCGCGACCAGCTCATCCTCAAGCGGATGCGGGCCACCGGGCTGGGTGACCGCGACATCCTCGGCGGGGAGATCGTCAGCCTCGCCGCGCAGAGCACGCTGCTGACCGTCGTGGTCTCGGTCGCCCTGTACGCGCTGACGGATCTGCCGGTGCCCCGCGACCCGCTGCTGTACCTGGTGTCCGTGGTCGCGGGCGCCGTCGTCCTGTGCCTGCTCGGGACCGCGTTCACCGCGCTCGTCCCGCGTACCGAACTGGCGGCCGTCATGGCCATGCCGTTCTTCTTCCTGGCCGGTATCGGCGCGAACGGCTTCGGCCCGCTCCTGGAACTGCTTCCCGGCTGGGTCGGCACGCTGCTCGGCCTGCTGCCCACCGCCGCCGTCGTCGACGTGGCCAAGATCGCCTACGCGGCGGACGGCACCTTCGGCGGCGACCTGCGGGCGGCGGCCGTACCGGCGCTGAAGCTGGCCGTCTGGGCGGTGATCGGGGTCGTCGCGACGGTGCGCTGGTTCCGCTGGGAAGCGCGGAGGTCATAGGTTCACTGTCATGCGAGTATCCCCCCGGCTGCTGGCCATCGGGCTGGTCACGCTGATCTCCGTGGGCTTCATGATCCTGCCCGTGATCATGATCGCCCGGCACGGCGGAGCGCCGGGGATCGCCGTGCTCGCCGCCGGGCTCCCCTGCTTCTTCGTCCCCCACCTCCTGCACGTCCGTGCCGCCCTGCGCGGCGCGGAGCCGGGTGGCCCCACCTTCGGCCTGGGGATCCAGGTGCTCGCCACCTACGTGCCCTTCGCCGTGCTGCCGGGGCAGTTCGGATACTGGTGGACAGGCGCGCCGACCATCCTGCTCGGCTCGGTGCTGCTCCGCCTGCGACCGCCGTTCGCCCTGGGCGCCCTGGTGGCGATGACGGCGGCCCAGTCCGCCCTCCTCTGGCGCTACTCGGTGCAGGAGTACGCGGCGCAGAGCGCCGTCTACAGCGTGATCAGTCTCTTCGCCACCGGATTCGTGATCTACGGGGTGGTCCGGCTGACCGTGGTCGGCGAGCAGCTGACCCAGGCCAGAATGGACCTGGCCGAGGCCGCGGTGCTGCGGGAGAGAATGCGGATCTCCCGTGATCTGCACGACGGCCTGGGCAGCAGCCTGACCGCCGTCGCGCTCAAGGGCGACCTCGCGCGCAGGCTCGTCGAGAGCGACCCGGCCGCGGCCAGAACCGAGCTGGCGGAGCTGGTCCACGTGGCCAGGGACGCCGCGCAGGAGGTGCGGCAGGTGGCGCGAGGTTATCGCGAGATGTCGCTGGCCGAGGAGGTGCACCGGGCGGTGGCGCTGCTGGAGGCCTCGGGGGTGAGCTGCCAGACCAACCTCGCCGACCTCCAGGTGCCCAGGCCCGTCGACGAGGCGCTGGCCTGGGCGGTGCGTGAGGGAATCACCAACGTGGTACGGCACAGCCAGGCCACGATCTGCTCGATCAGCACCTCGGCGCATGCCGGGACCGTACGGCTGGAGCTGGTCAACGACCGCGCCCGCAGGCGTTCGGCCGACGGCAACGGGCTCACCGGCCTGCGGGAGCGCGCCGTCGGCCTGGGGGGCTCGGTCAGCGCGGAGCGGACCGGCGGCGGCGGTTTCCGGCTCGCGGTGGAGGTGCCCGCGTGATCCGGGTGCTGCTCGCCGAGGACATGCACATGATCAGGGCGGCGCTCGTCGCGCTGCTGAGGCTGGAGCCCGACATCGACGTGGTCGCCGAGGTCACCCGCGGCGACGAGATCGTCGCCGCGGCGCTGCGGACCCGCCCGGACGTGGCGGTGCTGGACATCGAACTGCCCGGGGTCGACGGCATCACCGCCTCGGTGGAACTGCGGGAGCGGCTGCCCGGCTGCCGGGTCCTGGTGCTCACCGCGATGGGCCGGCCCGGCCAGGTGCGCAGGGCGCTGGCCGGGGGGATCGAGGCGTTCCTGGTCAAGGACGCCCCCGGCGACCGTCTGGCCGACGCGATCCGGCGTACCGCCCAGGGCCTGCGGGTGCTGGACCCCGAACTGGTCGCCACCGCCATCGAGTACGGCGAGAGCCCGCTGACCCCGCGCGAGGCGACCGTGCTCAGGGAGGCCGCGCGCGGCGCCCCGGCGGAGGAGATCGCCGCGCGGCTGCACCTGTCCACCGGGACGGTGCGAAACTACCTGACCGGCGCGATCGCCAAGACCGGCGCCCGCAGCAAGATCGACGCCATCCGGATCGCCGAGGACGTGGGCTGGATCTAGGGCCGATCGGCCCCGTCGTGGTTCACCGTGTGGTGCGCGGTGTCCAGCGAAGGGTCATGTCCGGCAGGTTCTCCATGTTGCGGCTGCCGTCGCTGGTGTCGAGGACGGTGAAACCGTGGCGCTCGTAGAACGCGCGGGCCTCGGTGTTCCGCTGGAAGACGTGCAGGCGCAGCTCGTCCGGGCTGTGCCGCCTGACCTCGTCGAGGAGCAGGGTGCCGATCCCCCGGCGGCGGACGTCCGGCCGCAGATAGAGGTGTTCGAGCGTGTTCCCCGCGAGGGAGGCGTAGCCCAGGACCACCGTCCCGCGCACCGCGACCCAGGTGAGGCACTCCTTGAAAAGGACGTCCTCGATCCATCGGGTCACCTGGTCGTGACTCCGCCTCTGCGGAGGCAGGTACGGCATGGTGGCCGCCCGCGAGGTCATGTGGACGCGTGCGACCGCCGCCGCGTCCGACGCGTCCGCGAGCCGGATCTCTATCCCGCCATCACTGTTCACGTCGAGAACCTCCAAGACCTCTCGGTAGCCGGCCACACACCGATGACGCCGACCCCCGCACGGGACCACTCGTAACGCTCAGACGTCGGTGACGCGGAACCCGGCGTGGGCCTTGTAGCGACGGTTGACCGAGATGAGGTTGGCGGTCAGCGCCTCGACCTGGTGGGCGTTGCGCAGGCGCCCGCCGTACACGCCGCGGACGCCCGGGATCCGGCCCGCCAGCGCCTGCACGGTGTCGGTGGCCTCGCGGTCGTCGCCCAGCACGAGCACGTCGAGATCGACCTCGGCGACCTCGGGATCCAGCAGCAGGACGGCCGAGACGTGGTGGAAGGCGGCGACCACGCGGCTGTCGGGAAGGACCGCCGCGGCCTGCTGGGCGGCGCTGCCCTCCTCGACGGGCAGCGCGTAGGCCCCCTGCTTGTCGAAGCCCAGCGGGTTGACGCAGTCAATGACGATCTTGCCGGTCAGCTCGGTCCGCAGGGACTCCAAGGTGGCCCGGTGGCCCTCCCACGGGATCGCCACGATCACCACGTCGGCCTCGGCCGCGACCGTCCGGTTGTCGGCGCCGCGCACCGACTCACCGATGCCCGCGGCGACCTCCCGGGCGCGCTCCTCGCTGCGCGAGCCGATCAGCACCGGGTTTCCGGCGAGGGCGAACCTTCTGGCCAGGCCCTTGCCCTGGTCGCCGGTGCCGCCCAGGATCCCGATCGAGATTCCCCTCACGTCCGGAACATCAACGCTCACTGATCGCTCCTCGTCATTCTCAGCCGCCCGGGGCCGGACCCGACCGGCCTTGTCACCTGTCCAGATCATGCCAGGGTCACATTTCCAGCGTCATCGCGGGGTGACTGGGGCACCATGGAGGGCATGGACGCTCGGTCGGTGACACTTCTGCGCGAGATCCTGGCCTCGACCGGCTGGATCGAGCGGACCCGCGAGTTCGGCCTCGCCCTTCGCGCGACGCGGTCACCGGGAGGGCTGCTGGTTGTGGGCACCCCACAGGAGGAGCCCTGGCACCTGACCGCACACCTGAGCGACGAGGCCCGGCTCTCCGGGCTGCCCCAGCTCGCCCCCACCCTGGTCCGATGGGCACCCGCCCCGGACGCGCCCGCGCATCTGCGCGTCGGGCTGGAGCGGATCGAGCAGGCCGGCCGGGGTGAGACGTTGTTCGTGGTGACCGAGGAGCAGGCTCCCGAGATCCTGTTGGAGCGCGTCAGCGACGCCAGGAAGGTCGGAGCGACCATTCTGGCCCTGGACGGCGGCGATCCCGACCTGGAGGGACTGGCCCACGACGCGCTGGCGATCCCCGACCGGGCGCCGCTCTCCTTCGACGGAGCCCAGCACCTGATCAGCATGGCCGCCGGCGAGACCGGCCGGCGCCCCGGTCTGCGTGACCGGCTGGCCCGGCTCCTGGAACGGGTCAGCGGCCCCCAGGTCCCCTACTGACGCGACGCCTCAGTCCTCGTTCCAGGTCTTGTCCTCCTCCCGCCACACCTCATTGCGTTCGGCCGCGGTCTTCAGCGCGTTGGCCGCGGCCTCGCGGGCCTCGTAGGGCCCCATCCGGTCTTTGTTGGGGCAGCCCTCCTCGGG
The DNA here is from genome assembly GCF_053601935.1 of Streptosporangium sp. NPDC004631. Taxonomy (NCBI): domain Bacteria; kingdom Bacillati; phylum Actinomycetota; class Actinomycetes; order Streptosporangiales; family Streptosporangiaceae; genus Streptosporangium; species Streptosporangium sp. NPDC004631. The sequence continues at coordinate 154,820 of NZ_JBSGCR010000010.1, forward strand.
TTCAACCGCCATGTGCTTCAGGCAGAACCACCATTGATCGCTCATAACGGCAATCCTGCCCAGTGAGAAGCACAACTAGACTGGGGGACCATGACGACACTGCTCCAGCCTGGGCGGATCTCGCCCACCCGCAAGGTCCCCGCCCACATCGAGCGGCCGGAGTATGTCGGGAAGAAGTCCCCGAAGACCGGGGAGCCCGACGTCAAGACACCGGAGATCATCGAACGGATGCGGATCGCGGGCAAACTGGCCGCCCAGGCGCTCCAGAAGGTCGGCGAGCACGTGACCCCGGGCGTGACCACCGACGAGCTCGATCGGATCGGCCACGAGTTTCTCTGCGACCACGGCGCCTACCCCAGCACGCTGGGCTATCGCGGCTATCCCAAGTCGCTGTGCACCTCGATCAACGAAGTGATCTGCCACGGCATCCCCGACGACACCGTGCTGCGCGACGGCGACATCGTCAACGTGGACATCACCGCCTTCATCGGCGGTGTGCACGGTGACACCGACGCCACCTTCCTGGTCGGCGACGTGGACGAGGAGTCCCGCCTGCTGGTCGAACGCACCCGCGAGGCCACCAACCGGGCGATCAAGGCCGTCGCGCCCGGCCGCCAGCTGAATGTGGCCGGCCGTGTCATCGAGGCCTACGCCAAGCGGTTCGGCTACGGTGTGGTCCGCGACTTCACCGGTCACGGCATCGGCACCACGTTCCACTCCGGCCTGATCGTGCCGCACTACGACGACCCGTCGCTGGCGGTCACGCTGGAGCCCGGCATGACGTTCACCATCGAGCCCATGCTGACGCTCGGCACGATCGACTACGACATCTGGCCTGACGGCTGGACCGCCGTGACCAAGGACCGCAAGCGGACCGCCCAGTTCGAGCACACCATCCTGGTCACCGAGACGGGCCACGAGATCCTGACGCTCCCCTGACCGCCCGCCCCTCCGCTCTCCGTCCGGTTCTCCTGAGGGGGGGAGCGGCCGACCCGGCGGAGGCGCGTGGCCGGCGTCACCGGCCACCGGCCGGTCATGGACCGGCACCCGGCGCACACCTAGCGGCCCTGTCGGCTCCTGGGCACCGCACCGGTGATGGTCGTGCCCTCTCCCGGGACACCGTTGACGCTGAGCGTGCCGCCGACGTCGGCGAAATGGGCCCGCATGGCGGTGATGCCGCGCCCGGTGGCCGGTCCGGAGAAACCGACGCCGTCGTCGCTCACCGTCATGCGCAACCCGGCGGGGCCCAGGGTCACCGCGACGGAGACCACGGTCGCCCGGCTGTGCCGTTCGACATTGGACAGCGACTCCCCCAGGGTCGCCAGTACGGCCCGGGCGATCCTGGCGGGCACGTCACGGCCGGGCAGCGCCCAGATCTCAACGGTGACCCCGGTGCTCTCCGACCATTCGGCCAGATGTTCTTCGAGAGCCTGGGCAAGGCTGTGTCCCGCACGCATGCGCAGTTGCTTGGTCACTGCTCAACCCTCCTGCCGCACATGGCAGCCACCGGCCCCCCGACCGAACACGTGACCCGTACGTGCGTGGGCGTGGCATTCGATGACCGGATACCCACCCGCTGCGGTGATGCCAGACCCCCCTGGCTTCCAGGTTACCGGCAGGTGCCTGCGTCGACATAGAAAGATAGAAGGCCGTGGCGCCGGAGCCACTTTCCACCGCGCCGCGGAGCCCCCCGCGCGGGAGGCACAGAGTCACGGGGTTACGGGGTCGCGGGCCGGGTTACTCGGCGCGGTCGTGCCTGTTGAGCCTGGCCAGGTAGTCGTTGTAGGCGTCGAGCTGCGCGTCGCCGCTGCCGCCGCCGCGGGCCGCGGCGGCGTCGGCCCGGCGGTCGGCGTGCCGGGCCTTGCGGTCGTCGTCCCGCCACCACTGCAGGGCCAGCGCGATCAGCACGATCAGCGTCGGAATCTCACCGAAACCCCAGGCGATGGCACCGCCGGTCTGCTGGTCGACGATCGCGGACGCGCCCCAGGTCCGGCCGAGCTGGTCGTACCACTGGGAGGCGAGCAGGGTTCCCATGCTCATCAGCGCGATGCCGAAGAAGGCGTGGAACGGCATCGTGACGAACAAGATGATCAGCCGGGCCACGTGGGGCACCTTGTGGGGGCCCGGGTCCACGCCGATGATCACCCAGAAGAACAGGATCCCACTGAGCAGGAAGTGCACCGTCATGGCGATGTGGCCGAGGTGCTCGGCCATCGCGGCGGCGAACAACGGGGTGAAGTACAGCGCGTAGGTGGAGACCACGAAGATCGCGGTGGCGATCGCCGGGTGACCGACGAAGCGGACGAACCTGCTGTGCAGGATCGTGGTCAGCCACTCGCGCGGCCCCCGGTCGCCCCGGCGGGCGGCGGGTCTGAGCGCACGCAGCGCCAGCGTGACGGGGGCGCCGAGCACCAGGAAGATCGGCACCAGCATGGACAGCGTCATGTGCTCGGCCATGTGCACGCTGAACAGCACCTTGGCGTAGCGGGCGACACCGCTCTGGGTGGCGATGAGCAGGATCAGCACGCCGGTGAACCACGCGGCGGTACGGCCCCACGGCCAGGAGTCGCCGCGGCGGGCCAGCCGTACGACCCCGGCGAGGTAGAGCCCGCCAAGCAGGGCGATCAGGGTGCCCGAGAAAAGGTCGAACCACCAGAGCGAGGCCAGAGTGGACAGGGAGATCTCCGGCGGCATGGGGTAGCCCAGCACCTCGAATGCCCGGTCGCCCGGGAGACCCGGCGGCGGGGCGGTGCGGGCGAGCGCGACGGCCAGGCCGACCGTGGCGAACATGACGAGCAGTTCGACGGAGGCGAACCGGACGAATGCCCTGGGGACACCGGCGGCGAGCCGGGGAAGCGTCCGCTTCCTGTGCCACCAGCCGATGGCGCCGAGCACCGCGAACGTCGCGGTCTTGGCCAGCAGCAGCAGGCCGTAGGCGGAGGTGAAGAGCTCGGAGATCGAGGTGAGCCTGGCCACGACGCTGAACAGGCCCGACAGCCCGACGCCGATGAAGCACCACAGCGCCATGGCGGAGAACCGGGTGGCGGCGATCTCCAGGGACGGCTCCCCGCGCAGCGCGTGGGCGCAGAGCACGGCGAGGCCGCCCACCCAGAGCGCGAGGACGAGCAGGTGCACCGCCACGCCGGTGGTGGCGAGGTCGTGGTTGGGCGAGGAGGAGGCGTGCCCGGTGAGCGCGGGGGGGAGCATGGTGGCCAGGGCGAGCAGCAGCAAGCCGCCGCTCGCGCCCACGGTGATCGCCCCTCGGGCGAACAGGGCGACCGCCACCGCGAACAGCACCACGAGGGTGAGCGCGATTCCGTTGGACACCTGGCTGGCGAAGCTGGTCAGCTCGTTGCCGCCGAGCACCTCGATGACGGGCAGGCCGAGGGCGTTGGAGAGGCTGAAGATCATCGTCGTCGCCGCGGCCGCGGCCCAGACGAGCGCGAGCCACGAGGCGGCTCTGACGTAGGTGAGCGCGGTCCGGCCCAGCAGTCCCTTGTCGCTGGGGAGGAAGACCGTGGCGGCCAGCAGGGTGCCCACGGTCAGCACACCCGCCGTGTTCAGCACCAGCTTGGACAGGGGCAGGCCCCAGCGGGTGAACGTGCCCTCGTCGGGCAGGCCGGGGATGATGCGCGGGGTGGCGGCACCTCCGGCGATCATGGCGATCACCAGTGCGGCGACGGCCACCCCCGCGCCCGCGAGTGCCAGCTTCACCGTACGGCCGGTTCCGCCGCGCTCGGTCCGCGTGGTCCGTGTGGTCCGCCCCACCTTGCTCACGGCTGCTCCACCCCGTTCACGGCTGCTGCTTCTTGTTTCGCATGCTGAAGAACAGGCCGATGCCGACGCCGGTCACGCCGCCGACGATGAGCCACATCCAACTGGGCGCACCGCCGGAGGACTTCGGCTGATCGGAGCCCTGGGCCGCGGTGGCCGGGCTGAACGCGGCGGCCGGGGGGCCGGCGGACTCCGAGGCGGCCGGCACGGGCTCGGCGGAGGGTTCCGAGATGTTCGAGGAGGCCGCCGAGGGGGCGCCGGTCTCGGACGGCGAGGGCTTGGCCCCGGTCAGGGTGAAGGGGATCTCCCCCTCGATCGGGTGGCCGTCGGAGGAGACCACCCGGTACGCGATGACGTATCCGCCCGGCGGCAGGTCGCCCTTGACCCTCTGGGTGACCACCCGGCCGTCGACGGCGGGCTTGCCGTCCTGGTAGGCGGTGTTGTCCGAGGTGTGCACGACGACGGCCGGGAAGCGGACCTTGGCGGTGAAGGTCAGCTTCACCTCCCGCAGGCTCTCGACCTGGGCGCCCTTGGCAGGGTCACTGCTCTGGAGCGTGTCGTGGGCGAGAGCGGGCGAGGCGAATGCCGTGCCGAGGACGAGGGTGACGAGAAGCGCGAGAACCACCGCGACAGGGGAAGTCTTCATGGCACCCTCAAGGCTACCGACGCCACCACGCGGTCCCTACCTCCCCGTCCCGACGGCCGTGCCGGAGGACCGTTCCAAGGACCGTTTCCGGCCCGCCGGGCCCGGACGTCGGCTCCGCACCATTCCGACCCTGGTCTAGACCGGCTGTCAGATGCGGGGACCCGGTCCAGGCCGGAGGCGGTTCCCGCCCGCCTCCGGCCCCGCGAACACCGTGTCGATCTACAACCCCACGCAGGCGAGCGCCCGTTGGTAGGCGTCCACACTGCGAACCGGCTCGTCGATACGTTCCAAGACCCGAGCCGCCGTGAGCCACGCGTGAGCGGTGTAGCGGGTGGCGGGCAGCTGCTCCAGGGCTTCGGCCGCCGCCTCCAGCTCCCGCAGGGCGAGCTCTTGGCCGCCCAGCTCGGCGGAGGTCTGGCCGTGCAACAGGCGTGCCTCCATCTGCAGCGGCTTGGGCATCCCGTCGAGCATGTCGCAGACGGCCTTGATGTGCTCTCCCGCCCGCTGGGGGTTGGCGAGCAGCAGCTCCACCCGGGCGAGGTTCATCGCGCAGCGCATCTTGTCCATCGGGTTGGCCGAACTCTCCGACAGCTCGGTCTCCACCTTGACCAGCAGGTCGCGCCAGGAACCGGCCTGCATGGGCCGCACGGTCAGCATGACCTGGGCGTAGTCGTTGTGGAGCCGGGCCTGACGGCGGGGCTCGCCGTACTCGGACTGGATGGCGAGGGCCCGCTCGACGTGCGGGATCGCCTCGTCTCCGCGTCCGCTCTCCACCGCGACGATGGCCGCGCCCCAGTGCGCCAGGGTGAGGGCCTGCGGCATGCCGAGCGCCTCGGCCGCGGCGAGCAGCTCGGCGGAGAACTGACGGGCTCTGAGCAGGTCGCCGCGCTCGACGTAGGCGGCCAGCAGCTGGGCGCCGAGCCTGATCAGCCCGTCGGTCCAGGCCGGTCGCACCGCGCCGCCCAGGATCTGCTCCACGACCTTCACCGCCTGGGCCAGGTCGCCCCGCTCGCGGTAGCACCGGGAGAGCGCGACGGCGACGGCGACGTGACGCTCGGGCGTCATCGCGGCCGAGTCGTTCCGGCGCAACCCGTTCAGCAGGTCGATCGCCCCGTCGAGGTCGCCGCACGCCTCGGTGGCCAGGGCCAGGCCGTACTCGGCGTCCTGCCTGAGTTGAGGCAGGCCCGCGAGGCCGTTGTCCGCGAGCAGCTCGGCGTAGCGCGTGCGCGCCTCGCCGACCTCGCCGTTCTCCATGGCCAGCCGCGCGTAGCCGAGCCCGAGCTCGATCTCCTGCATCTGCTCGGCCGTCACACCGTTGATCAGGTAGGTGAGGGAACAGCCGAGTTTTTCGGCGAGCAGCTCAAGAACGGCGGGCGTAGGAGTACGCTTGCCACTCTCGATCAGAGAGACATAGCTGTCGGATAGCTCCGGATGAGCGAGCTGCGCTTGGGAAAGACCACGTTGACGACGGACGGTCTTGATGCGTTGCCCCACCAAGTCTTGACCAGCCACGTTACCCCTTGAAAGATATCGTTCGAGCAGCAGAACCCACGACAGGAGCCCCCCCGTGCGCCAACGCCTTGCTTTGTCTGCCCTCGCCGTTCTGTTTACGGCCGCAATTGCCGCCGCAAGTAATGTTACGACCGCAAGCGCTGATTCGTCTGCCCCCTCGCAGGCCGTGAGTCAGTATTCTTTGCACGTCCAGGTGGAGCACCGGGCGGGCTGGAGCTACCCCGACTAGCAGGTAGGTCAGTCCGCGTGTAAAGCGAGAAACAGGTCGACACGGTCCGCCGTCGTGGAGGGGTCGCACCGGTGAGCTCTTCAACCCGGTGGATAACGTAGCGGGCCGTGTCGACGACTCTCCTCGTGTCCACGATGTTCCGCCCCCGCCCCGGCTGATGTACTGCTGTGGTGAGCGGCATCGAGATCCGGCGGGAACAGCGGCGGCGGGCACAGGGGCGGGGTGTCGGCGAGAGCGCCCCGCGCCCCGACGGGACGCTGAAGGTGACGGGCGAGTTCGCCTACTCCTCCGACCTGTACCTCCCCGGCATGATCTGGGGGGTGACGCTGCGCAGCCCCCACCCGTCCGCCTGGATCCGCTCCGTCGACGTCGGGGCCGCGCTCGCCATGCCGGGGGTGCTGGCGGTGCTCACCCACGAGGACGTGCCGGGCGCCAAGTTCCACGGCCTGGAGCTCAGGGACCAGCCGGTGCTGGCGGTGGACCAGGTCCGCTATCAGGGGGAGCCGGTGGCGCTGGTCGCCGCCTGCCATCCCGAGTCGGCCAGGCGGGCGGCCGAGGCGATCGTGGTGGACTACGAGGTCCGCGAGGCGGTCACCGACCCGCGCCGGGCCGCCTTCGACCCGTCGTGCCCGGCGGTCCACGAGCGCGGCAACGTGCTGCGCCACCAGCCGGTCAGGGTGGGCTCCGACTTCGAGGCCCCCGTGGTGGTCACCGGGGAGTACGAGGTCGGCATGCAGGACCAGGCGTTCCTCGGCCCCGAGTCCGGGCTGGCCGTACCGGCGGAGGACGGCGGGGTGGACCTGTTCGTCGCCACCCAGTGGCTGCACGTGGATCGCGACCAGATCGCACCGTGCCTGGGCCTGGAACCGGAGAGGGTACGGCTGTCGCTGGCCGGGGTCGGCGGCGCCTTCGGCGCCAGGGAGGATCTGTCCATGCAGGTGCACGCCTGCATGCTGGCGCTCCGCACCGGCCGCCCGGTGAAGATCGTCTACAGTCGCGAGGAGTCGTTCTTCGGCCACGTGCACCGGCACCCGGCCCGGATGCGCTACGAGCACGGCGCGACCGGCGACGGCAGACTGCTCTACGTCAGGGCGGAGATCCTGCTCGACGGCGGCGCCTACTGTTCCTCGTCCCCGGCCGTGGTCGGCAACGCCGCCTCGCTCGGGGTCGGGCCGTACGAGGTGCCCAACGTCCACATCGACGCCTACGGCGTCTACACCAACAACCCGCCCTGCGGGGCGATGCGCGGTTTCGGCGCGGTGCAGGCCTGTTACGCCTACGAGTCGCAGATGGACAGGCTCGCCGAGGCGTGCGGCCTGTCCCCCGTCGAGATCCGCGTCCGCAACGCGGTCTCCCAGGGTTCGACGCTGGCCACCGGTCAGGTCATCGACTCCCCCGCGCCGCTGGCCGACATGCTCCGGGAGCTCGCCGCGACGCCGATGCCCGCCGCGCGGGGCACCGGCCCGCTGGACATGCCGGGCGGGGTCGCGCAGACCACCCGCGGCGAGGGGGTACGGCGAGGCGTCGGGTACGGCGTGGGCATCAAGAACATCTGCTTCTCGGAGGGGTTCGACGACTACTCCACCGCCCGGGTCAGGGTGGAGCTGCTCGGCGGCGAGCCGCACGTGCTGGTGCACACCGCGGCGGCCGAGGTGGGCCAGGGGCTGGTCACGGTCCAGGAGCAGATCGCCCGGACAGAGCTGGGCATCGACCGGGTGACGGTCGCGCGGGCCGACACGGCGGTGGGCTCGGCGGGCTCCTCGTCGGCCTCCCGCCAGTCCTACGTCACCGGCGGCGCGGTCAAGGCGGCGTGCGAGGCCGTACGGGAGCGGCTGGAGACGCTGCGGGCCGGCGGGGCGTCGCTGGAGGAGGCGCTGGAACGGGCCGGGGCGGTCGAGGAGACCAGGGAGTACCGTCACCGGCCGACCTTTCCGATGGACCGCCTCACCGGGCGGGGTGACTCCCACACCCAGCTGGCCCTGTGCGTGCACCGGGCCGTGGTCGACGTGGACGTGGAGCTGGGCCTGGTCAAGGTGGTGGAGCTGGCGGCCGTCCAGGACGTGGGCAGGGTGCTGAACCCGCTCGCGCTGGAGGGGCAGATCCACGGCGGATCGGCGCAGGGGCTGGGGCTGGCGCTGATGGAGGAGATCCAGGTGGTGCGGGGACGGGTGCTCAACCCGTCGTTCACCGACTATCTGATCCCCACCATTCTCGACATGCCGCCCATGCGGCTGTCGATCCTGGAGAACCCCGACCCGCACGCCCCCTACGGCCTGCGCGGCGCGGGAGAGCCCTCCACGCTCTCCTCCACCCCCGCGATCGCCGCGGCCGTGCGGGCGGCCACCGGCCTGCCGCTGCCCCGGGTGCCCATCCGGCCCCATGACATCGCGCTGAGGGGGTAGGAACCGATCACCCCCGGTAAGGGGTGAGGGAGCATGGACCGGTTCTTCGAGCTGTCGGCGCGGGGCTCGACGGTGGCCCGCGAGGTCAGGGGCGGCATCACCACGTTCATGGCGATGGCCTACATCATCCTGCTGAACCCGATCATCCTGGGCGGGGCCACCGACGTCACCGGGGCGAAGCTGTCGATCCCGCAGCTCACCGCGTCGACCATCACCGCGGCCGCGGTCAGCACGCTGCTGATGGGGGTGGTGGGCAACGCGCCGTTCGGCGTCGCGGCGGGGCTGGGGCTGAACGCGGTGGTCGCCTACCAGGCGGCGCCGCACATGACCTGGCCGCAGGCGATGGGACTGGTCGTGCTGGAGGGCCTGGTGATCGTGGTGCTGGCGATCTCCGGGCTGCGCCGGCTCATCATGAACTCCATCCCGCTCGCGCTGAAACACGCGATCAGCGTGGGGATCGGGATGTTCATCACGCTGATCGGGCTGGTGGACGCCGGGTTCGTCGCCAAGGGGACGGGGACGCCGGTACAGCTCGGCAGGACGGGACATCTCACCGGCTGGCCGGTCGCGATCTTCTGCTTCGGCCTGCTGCTGGTGATCGTGCTCTACGTGCGCAAGGTCCGGGGGGCCATCCTGATCGGCATCGGGGTCACCGCCGTGCTGGCCATCCTGGTCGACTCGGTGGCGAGGGTCGAGCCCGGGGGGTGGGGGGTCGTGGTGCCCCGGGTGCCGGAGGGGGTGGTGGCGCTCCCGGACCTCGGGCTGATCGGCCGGGTGGACCTGTTCGGCGGGTTCGGCCGCGCCGGAGCCGTGACCGCGACGGTCGTGCTGTTCACACTGGTGCTCTCCGGGTTCTTCGACGCGATGGGCACGATCATCGGGGTGAGCGACGAGGCGGGCCTGATCGACGCGGAGGGCCGGGTGCCCCGGCTGGGGGCCATCCTGACCGTCGACGGCGTGGCCGGGGCGGTCGGCGGCCTCTCCAGCGCCTCGGCGAACACGGTGTTCGTGGAGTCGGCGGCCGGGGTCGGTGAGGGGGCCAGGACCGGCCTGGCCGCCCTGGTGACCGGCGGCCTGTTCGTGCTGGCCCTGTTCTTCACCCCGATCGCCTCGGTGGTGCCCGCCGCCGCCGCGGCCCCCGCGCTGGTCCTGGTCGGCGCGCTGATGATGACGCAGGCCAGGAACGTCCCCTGGAACGACCTGTCCCTGGCCGTCCCGGCGTTCCTGACGATCGCGCTGATGCCCTTCACCTACAGCATCACCAACGGCGTGGGCGCCGGGATGATCTCCTACACGGTCGTCCAGGCGGCGGTCGGCCGGGGCCGGGAGATCCCCTGGCTGCTCTGGGTGGTCACCGCGGTCTTCGCCGCGTACTTCGCGATCGAGGCCGTCCAGGGGATGTTCGCCCGGGGCCTCGCCTAGCGTCCGAGGCCCGTCCGGTGGCGTGCCTGGGAACGTTCACCGGGCCGGGCCGCCCGGCGGCGCCGGGCGGATCAGGCCGGTGTCACCGCTCGCCGGTCCGGCGCCGCGAAGGACACCTGACCCGGTGAGGAGTGGTCCTAGAGGTCGCCGGGGTCGCAGGCGACGCCGTCCCCGTCCCGGTCGACATACCACTTGTACTGCTTGTGAATCTCCTTGAAATACGGGCCGTAGCCGTTCTTGACCGCGGTCGCGCAGTCCGGGTACCTCCGCTCACCGCCGTCGCCGCGTGCCGTGGGGGTGGCGGCCGGCTGGGAGGCCCGGGTGGTGGCCGTCGCCGGGGTACCCGTGGCGGGCGTGACCGCGGGCGGGGTGAGCACGCCGGTCGGCTCGGCGCCTCCCGGGGTGCTCGGCTGTGTGCTCGGAGAAGTGCCGGAACCCGCCGTGTCGGCGGCGCCGAGCAGCCGGGCGACCATCGCGTCCGCCTGCTCCTTGGTGAAGGAACCCGCGATGCTCAGACTGTCCTCGGTGATCACCTGGGCGACCCTGGGTGCCGCCACCACCTTCTCCCCCACCACGATCGCGATCTGCTGCCGGACCGCCTCCTGGGTGAGGTCGTTGATCTGGTCGCGGAACGCGGGCGCGAACGCGATCCTGACCGAGTAGGCGCCGTTCTGCTCCCGGACCGCCTCGATCTTCCGTACGGCGTTCACGCTGACCCCCGCGGCGAGCGTGTAGCAGGTCTGCCCCGGGTCGTCGGGCAGGGCGTCGGGAGCCGTGCAGGGACCGGCCTGACTGCCCGTCACCGGGGCGAAGTGGATGGGGACCGCCAGGCGCCGGGGAGGCGCGGCGCCGAGCGGCATGTCGGGGTCGCGGGTCATGAGCACCGCGAGCGTGCCGAGCACACCGGTGGTCAGCACGACGACGATCAGTGCGACGATCAGGAGGATCGTGGTGACCCGGCTCGCCCGGGGGTGCCCCGCCCCGCCGGGTGGGACACCGGGGCCGCCGGGGAGGCCGGGCGGGGGCCCCGGCGGAGATCCGGGGGAGGATCCGGACGGAGACCCGGCCGGAGGTCCCGGCGGGGGTTTCGGCGCCCGCCGGGAGCGACTGTGGCGGCCGGCCCGAGGTCTCTGCGGCACGGGTGAGTCACCCGGCCCCGCGTGCATCCCCATCGTCATGTCCCCGTATTTCTCACATCGGCTCGCGGTGAGCCTACCGATCACTCAAAGGACCCGGTAACCGGAAAGTCAAGCCAGGTCCGAAAACATGACAATCTCCAGTGGTCGACAGACTGTCAGCAATGCCTGTCGATTCCTTCCATCTTGCGGATAGTGGTCCCTTCCCCGGGAACGCACAGTGAAGGTGACAGAGGCGCGAACCCTGGAGGGGCCGTGAAGATCGCAGTTCCCCGCGAGGTCAAGAACCACGAGTACCGCGTGGCTCTCACCCCCGCCGGAGCACATGAGTTCGTCCGGCACGGCCATCAGGTCTTCGTCGAAACGGACGCGGGTGCCGGATCGTCGATCCCCGACTCCGACTTCCAGGGCGTGGGCGCCGTCATCCTGGACTCGGCGGACGACGTGTGGGCCGAGGGCGATCTGGTGCTGAAGGTGAAGGAGCCGGTCGCCGAGGAGTACCACCGGATGCGCAAGGGGCAGGTGCTCTTCACCTACCTGCACCTGGCGGCGTCGGAGGCGTGCACCCACGCCATGCTCGAAGCGGGCGTCACCGGCATCGCCTACGAGACCGTGCAGACCGCGAACGGCTCCCTGCCGCTGCTGGCCCCGATGTCGGAGGTCGCCGGGCGGCTCGCCCCGCAGGTGGGCGCCTACCACCTGATGCGGTCCGGGGGTGGGCGCGGCGTGCTCATGGGCGGGGTGTCGGGCGTGCACGCGGCCAACGTGGTCGTGATCGGCGCCGGGGTCTCGGGGATGAACGCCGCGGTCATCGCGCTCGGCATGCAGGCCGAGGTGGTGCTGCTGGACAAGAACATCGACCGGCTCCGTCAGGCCGACACCATCTATCAGGGGCACTGTCAGACGGTCGCCTCGAACAGCTACGAGGTGGAGCGTGCGGTCCTGGCCGCTGACCTGGTCATCGGCGCGATCCTGGTGCCCGGCGCCAAGGCGCCCAAACTGGTCGGCAACGATCTGGTGTCGCGGATGAGACCCGGATCGGTCCTGGTCGACATCTCCATCGACCAGGGCGGCTGCTTCGAGGACTCCCGGCCGACCACCCACGCCAAGCCGACCTACCGCGTGCACAACTCGATCTTCTACTGCGTGGCCAACATGCCGGGCGCGGTCCCGCACACCTCGACGTACGCGCTGACCAACGTGACCCTGCCCTACGCGATGGCCATCGCCGACCTGGGCTGGCGCGAGGCGCTGCGCGGCGACCCCGCGCTGGCCCTCGGCCTGAACACACACGAGGGCCACCTGGCCAACCTGCCGGTGGCCCAGGCCCACGGCCTGGAGGCCGTGCCCCTGGCGCGGGTGCTCAGCTGACCGAGATGCCCGGCGGGGTGCCGGCGGGTACGGCTCCCGCCGGTGAGCGGGGACCGTACCCGTGACACGACACGTGACGCGGAGAACCACCGCCGGGGCGGCCGGGGGCGCCAGCTCGGGAGCCCTGCCGGCGCGGCACCGGCCGTACCCGCCCCACCGGGGACCCTGCGGAACGGCCTGGGGCGCCGGCGGGTCAGGAGGCCGGCGTGGCGCCGGGCGACGAGGTCGGCACGGGGGCCTTGGACGGGTCGTGCGGGGACGGGCTGGTCGTCGGGGCCACCGTCGGGATCGGGGCCTCGGCGGTGGTGGTGCCCACACCGCTACTGCACGACGCGCCGAACTCGGGCGTCTCGGCGCTGTTGTTCCGGTACTTGGCGATGTACTTGGGCAGCCGGGGGTCGTCCGCGCTCTCCAGCCTGAGCTGCTTGTTCCAGGAGCTGACCACGATCTTGGCGGGCAGCCCGGGGTACGGGCTCAGCAGCATGTAGTCCTTGGAGGCCATCTCCTTGAGCTTGGCCACCTGGTCCTTGGGCAGGTCCGGGCGGTAGGTGATCCACGCGGCACCGTGCTCCATCGAGTGGACGGCGTTCTCGCTGTTGACCGGCTGGTCGTAGATCCCGCAGTTCTGCCAGGCCGGGTTGTGCTCACCGCCCATCGGCGGGTTCTCCTTGTAGGCCACCTTGGTCTGGACGTGCATGCCGCCCGGGTACTTGGCGCTGACGACGCCGTCCAGCGAGGTCGTCGCCCGCTCGTTGACCAGGTAGAAGCCGACGAGACCGACGAGCAGGACGATGACCAGACCGCCACCGCCCCACATCAGAAACGCGGCCCGGCGCTCCTTGCGCTTCTGCTCCTCACGCATCCGGGCGAGGTTCTCCCGCCTCGCCTGCGCTTTTTCCTTCGACATCGACCCTCCAGGCGGCAACCAACTTCGGGTCACACTATGCCCTAACCAGGTATGTGAAGAATAAAGGAATCACAATGCGTGATACAGCGACGATTCGCCATAGTGGGTACTCTGGGCAGGCGATGGAAACCCCCGTTGAAAACATTACGAGGCCCGGAGGCCGCACGGCGCTCGTGGTGCTGTTCGCCTGTCTGGCCACGGCCGCCGTCCTGCTGCTGGTGACCGGGAGAGGCACGGCCCCCACCGACGCCTCGCCGGAGGCGGGGTTCGCCCGCGACATGGCCGTCCACCACGCCCAGGCCGTCGAGATGTCCTTCATCGTCAGGGACGGCAGTGAGGACGAGATACTGCGGCGGCTGGCCTACGACATCATCGTCACCCAGACCGCCCAGCGGGGGATGTTCAGCGGATGGCTGCAGCAGTGGGGGCTCGACCAGTCCGGCGAGCGGCCGTCGATGGCGTGGATGGCCGGTCACGGCCACGGCGCGTCGGCGTCCGCCGCCATGCCCGGCATGGCCGGTGAGGAGGAGCTCACGAGGCTCCGCGAGGCCACCGGCAAGGAGCAGGAGATCCTCTTCCTCCAGCTCATGATCCGCCATCACGAGGGCGGCGTGCAGATGAGCCGGGGCCTGCTGAGACTGTCGGACCGTGACGAGGTGGCCGCCACGGCACGGCACATCGTCGACGGCCAGACCGGAGAGATCAAACTGATGACCGAGATGCTGCGGCAGCGCGGTGCCCAGCCGCTGCCCTCCATCCTTTGACGACGTCGGCCCTTTGATGACGTCGGCGCGTCCCTGCGCGGCCGGTTCCCGGCCAGGGCAGCATGGAGCCAACCTGGCCGGAGGAGACAGAACAGCATGGTGAACGACGAACCGGAGAACCGCCTGGAGGTGAGCATCTCCGCCGAGGTGGAATCCGGGCAGTACGCCAACTTCGCTTCGGTGTGGCACACCCAGGATGGTTTCGTCCTGGACTTCGCAGTGATCACCAGACCGCCTCAGCTCGCCAACGACCCCTCGTCCGGGCAGCACTTCGTCAGCGTGCCGACCCGGATCGTCAGCCGGATCCGCATTCCGCCGAGTCAGGTGTTCGAGCTGATGAAGGCCCTCGAACAGCAGCTCACCGCCTACGAGCACGAAACCGGCCACAAGGGCTGACGGCCCCGCTCGGAGAACCGGCCCGCGAGGTCGTCCACCGGGGCCCCGAGGTCCGTGAGGTCCACCGGGTCCCGGACACGCGACGCCCACCGGCCTCTCAGAGCACGCCGATGGCCCGGCGGGCCGCGACCATCAGGTCCGCTGTGCGCTCGACGGCCCTGGCCGCCCCGGCGGCGAGGGTCCGCGCCAGCTCGGCCGGGTCGGCCGACAGCTCCGCATAGCGTTCCTGGACGGGTCGCAACGTCTCCACCACCGCATCGGCGGTCTCCCGCTTGAGCGCGCCGTACGTCTGGTGGGCGAACGAGTCGATCGGCTGCCCCGAGCAGACCGCGAGCAGGGTGAGCAGGTTGGAGACGCCGGGCTTGTCTAGCGGGTCATGGCGGACCTCGGTGCCGGAGTCGGTCACCGCTCGCATGATCTTGTGGCGAACGTCGGCGGGCGGGTCAAGCAGGTAGATCGTCCCGGCAACCGAGCCGTCGGACTTGCCCATCTTGGCCGTGGGCATGGTCAGGTCCATGACCCGGGCCGCGAGCCGGGGGTGAACGGCCTCGGGCACGGTGAAGGTCTGGCCGTACAGGCGGTTGAACCGCAGGGCCAGGTCCCGGGTCAGCTCGACGTGCTGGCGCTGGTCCTCCCCCACGGGCACCAGGTCCACCCGGTGCAGCAGGATGTCGGCGGCCATCAACGCGGGGTAGGTGAGCAGCGACAGCCGTACCTCCTCCTGACCCGCGGACTTCTCCTTGAACTGGATCATCCGCCGCATCTCCCCGAAATAGGCGGTGCTCTCCAGCAGATAGGCCAGCTCGGTGTGGGCGGGCACCCGTGACTGGATGTAGACCAGCGACCGGTCCAGACCACAGGCGAGCAGCAGGGTCGCCGCCTCCAGGGTGCGGGCGCGCAGCCGGTCGGGGTCGTGTCTGACGGTCAGGGCGTGCAGGTCGGCCACCGCGTAGACGCAGTCCGCCTCGTCCTGGAGCCGTACGGCGGGCACGATCGCGCCCAGGAGGTTGCCGAGCGTCAGGTGTCCGGTCGGTTTGAACGCGGAGAAGGCCCGCTTGGTCATGGTCGCTCCTTTGGTGGAAGGACCGCCGCGCACCGGGGGCGTGACAACGAGAAACGGCCGCCGGTTCACGGCGGCCGTCTGGTTGCGCAGTCTGGACTGGCTAGCGGGCCCGCCGTTGGGCGGCCCGCCACAGACCCAGACTGTGCGTGTTCATGGCAGGGATCCTATCTCCTTCGCCACCGCGGCGGCAAAGGCGTCCACGTCGGCCTCCGTGGTGTCGAACGCGGTCATCCACCGCACCTCGCCCACGGCCTCGTTCCAGATGTAGAAGCGGAAGCGTTTCTGCAGGCGCCGGGTCACCTCGGGCGGCAGGATCGCGAAGACCGCGTTGGCCTGCACCGGGCGCGGCACCTGAACGCCGGGGATCTCCCGTACGGCATCGGCCAGCCGCGTGGCCATGGCGTTGGCGTTGCGGGCGTTGCGCAGCCACAGGTCGCCCGCGAGCAGCGCCTCGAACTGCACAGAGACGAACCGCATCTTGGAGGCGAGCTGCATCGCGGTCTTGCGCAGGTAGCGCAGGCCGCGCACGGCGTCGGGGTTGAGCGCCACGACGGCCTCACCGAACATCATCCCGGCCTTGGTGCCGCCGAAGGAGAGCACGTCCACCCCCGCGTCCGTGGTGAACGCGCGCAGCGGCACGTCCAGCGCGGCGGCTGCGTTGGTGATGCGGGCTCCGTCGAGGTGGACGAGCATGCCGAGCCCGTGGGCGTGCTCGGATATGGCCGCGATCTCCTCGGGGGTGTAGAGGGTGCCCAGCTCGGTGGTCTGCGTGATCGAGACGACCTTGGGCTGCGCGCGGTGCTCGTCGCCGAACCCCCACGCCTGGGTGTCGATCAGCTCGGGGGTGAGCCTGCCGTCCGGGGTGGGGACGGTGAGCAGTTTGAGCCCCGCCGACCGTTCCGGCGCCCCGCCCTCGTCGGTGTGGACGTGCGCCGACTCGGCGCAGACCACCGCCTCCCAGTGCGCGGTCATCGCGCGGAGCGCGACCACGTTGGCGCCGGTGCCGTTGAACACCGGCCAGACCTCGGCCTCCGGGCCGAAGTGCCCCCTGAAGATCCTCTGGAGCGCCTCGGTGTAGACGTCGTCGCCGTAGGCGGCCTGGTGTCCCTCGTTGGCGAGGGCGATCGCCTGAAGGATCTCCGGGTGGACCCCGGCGTAGTTGTCGCTGGCGAAGCCCTTCACCCGGGGGTCGTGCCTGCGGATCGCGTCCGTCACTTCTTCCTCTCAGCGGAGCGGCCGGCGGCTGGTGGCCGGCCGCTGTCGTGCCTCTCGCCCTCAGCGGGTGAGGTCGATCCTGGTGCCGTTGGCGTCGGTGTCCCAAAGGGCGTCGACGGCCTCGGCGACGTCGTCGACGTCGGTGTACCCGGGGAAGCTCCGCTCCGGGTTCGCCTCGCGCATGGCCTGGTTCACCAGCGCCTTGACGACCAGGATGTTCGCCGTGGAGCCGGTGCCCTCCAGGGCGTCGGCGAAGGCCAGGGTCCAGGCCTCGGAGGCCGCCTTGGCGGCGCCGTAGGCGGCGTTGCCCTGGGTGGGGCGCTCGGCTGCCTTGGCCGAGACGATGGCGAACCGGCCGCGCCCGCTCGCCTTGAGCAGCGGTTCGAAGGCGAGCGTGACGTGCTGGAGGGTGCGGACCAGCAGGTCGTGCAGCAGGTCCCAGTCCTCCAGCCTGGTCTCGGCGAAGGTCGCCGAGCCGCGCCAGCCGCCCACCAGGTGCACGATGCCGTCCACCCTGCCGTGCTCGGCCTCGATGTCCGCCGCGAGCCGCTTCACGGCGTCGAGGTCGAGCAGGTCGACCGGGAGCGTCCCGGCGGCGCCGGACCTGTCGACGCCGATGACCGTGTGGCCCTTGTCCGTGAAGCGTCGTACGACGGCCCGGCCCGCGGGACCGGCCGCGCCGGCAACAAGGATGATCATGCTCGGATCCCCTTCGTGGATTCGACGACATCGCCGAGCTTACGGCGCAGGGCCTCGTAGAACATGCTCAGGGGGAACTCGTCGGGGAGCACCGCGTCCACCACGGTCTTCGGGAAACCCTCGACCGGCAGCGCGTCCACGCCGCGGTGCCAGACGGAGGCCGGGTGCGGCTCCACGTAGGCCGCGACGAGCTGGTGCGCGGCCAGCCAGTGGGCGAGCTTGGCGCGGTCGATCCCGTCGCGGTAGAGCTTCTCCACCTCGCCGCGCAGGTCCGCGACGCCGTCGGCGAGCCGGGCCCAGTCGACGCTCAGCCGGTTGTCGGTCCAGCGGACGACGTCGTTGCGGTGCAGGTAGGCGAAGAGGAGCTGACCTCCGAGGCCGTCGTAGTTACGGACCCGCTCGCCGGTGATGGGGAAACGGAACAGCCGGTCGAACAGGATGGCGAGCTGGACGTAGCGGGCGTGCGGCACGCCCTCCCGCTCCAGCTGCACGGCCTCACCGAACGCGGTCAGGTCGCAGCGGAGCTCCTCCAGGGAGTACAGCCAGTACGGCATGCGCTGCTTGATCATGAACGGGTCGAACGGCAGGTCGCCGTGGCTGTGGGTGCGGTCGTGGATCAGGTCCCAGAGCACGAAGGTGTCCTGGGCCAGCTCCTGCGACTCGATCAGCCTGGCCGCGTCCGGCGGCAGCGCCAGCTTGAGCGTGGTCGCGGCGGCCCTGCTCACCGCGCGGAACCTGGCGGCCTCACGGTCGCAGAAGATGCCGCCCCAGGTGAAGCGGGCCGGGGTCTCGCGGACGGCGACGGTCTCGGGGAAGAGCACCGCGGAGTTGGTGTCGTAGCCGGAGGTGAAGTCCTCGAAGGCGATCGGCACGAAGAGCGGGTTGTCGTAGCGCCCGCGCTCCAGCTCGGCCAGCCACTCGGGCCAGACGGTGCGGATCCAGACGGCCTCGATATAGCGGAAGGTGGTGCCGTTCTGGGTGTACATCGGGAAGACGACCAGGTGCTCCAGCCCGTCCACCCGCTGGGCGTCGGGGTGGAAGGCGTTGAGGGAGTCCAGGAAGTCGGGCACGCCCAGACCCTGCTCCACCCACCCGCGGAGGTCGGCGACCACCGCGGCGAGGTAGGTCTCGTCGTGGGGGAAGCGGGGGGCGAGCCGTACCACGTGGTCGGCGATCTCGGCGATCAGCCCGGCCGCCCGGTCGCGGTCGCCCTCGATGGAGCCGTCCTTGGCCTGGAGTGGCTTGAGCGCCTCGACGGCCTCCTTGAGTTCCCGGAAGGCGGCCCGGGCCTCCGGCTCCCTCGTCGCCGCGGGGACGGGGACGCGGGCGACCCAGGTGACGAGGTTGCCCCAGAGCGCGGCGTGGTCGTAGTCGCCGATCGAGTCGTCGCCGAACAGGTCGGAGTCGGCGACGACCACGACCCTGCCCTCGCCGTGCCGTACGGCCAGCGCCAGCGGCGCCCCCGCCGGGTCGGCGGTGGGGGACGTCGAGAACAGCACGGTCGCGTGCTCGGGACCGGTCAGGGCGCCGGCCCGGTAGAAGCACGCCCGGCGGGCCCCGGCCAGCAGGTCGTGCTCCGCGGGGCGGCCGGGGACGCCCAGCACCCAGGCGGCCACGCCGTTGTGGGCGTTGCGCGGGTCCTGGACGGTGGTGTGCTCGACGCCGACACCGAACCGGGCGAGCAGTTCCTCCAGGTTGCTGCCGTACTTCTCCTGCTCGCACTCGGCCAGGACGACCAACCCGCCGCCGCCGCTCACGTAGTCCTCGATCGCGTCGAGCTCCTCGACGGGGAGGACGGGGCTGCCCAGTCCGGTGGTACGTTCCCAGCGCTCCGCGGAGGGGTGCGCGATGACGAGGACGTCCTGCGCGCTCAGCAGGGCCGGGGTGACCGGTCCCTCGGTGTGCGCGGCCACGGTGTGGCCCAGGCGGCGGAGCAGCTGCGCGGCGCGGGCGTAGCTGCTGTCGTCCGGGTGGCCCGGATTCATCGTTTCGGCCACGTCCCTGCGGATGGTCCACGACTCGTTGTGTGCCTCGTCGAACAGCACCCGCGGGAAAGCGTGCACGGTAAATCCTCCCTCAAATGAGATCTTATGACGGAAAATATACACAATATGCCCAGGTGTTGACACATCCCTTACGGTCCACCCCGGTCGCAGATCAAGGATCTTCCCGGGCCGGAACGACGGCCAAGGGTCATCCCGGGGGCCGGTCGAGCCAGCCGATAACGGTGTTTACGGACTCGGCGTCGAGATACTCGGCCAGCAGCCGCCCAAACTCCCCCTCGCCCAGCAGCTCGCGCTGCCGGCCGAGCCAGTACAGGCTGTTGCGGACGTCGGGGGACTGAAGCTCGACCTGGATGACCAGACCGGCCACGGTGTAGGCGAGGGCCTCGGCCGCCCGGCCCGCCTCGGTGTGCAACCCGCCGATCTGGTTGTAGCCGACGGCCATGCCCGCGCGGTTGCCGTGCCGCTCGGTGATGACCAGGGCCCGGCCGTAGTACTCCAGCGCCCGGTCGAACTCCATACGCTGGTAGGCGAGCACGCCGAGCTGGCTGTACCCCGCGGCCATGCCCACCTGGTCGCCGAGATCCTCGTGGATGGCCAGGGCCCGCCGATAGTGCTCCACCGCCTGCCCGATCTCACCCCGGCCGTGGGCGAGCACCCCGAGCTGGTGCAGGCCCGCGGCCAGACCACCCCGATCACCGATCTCCTCCCTGATCGTCAGGGACCGGCGGTAGTACTCCAGCGCCCGGCCGGGCTCCCCCCTCTGCTGGGCGACCATGGCGAGCCGGTGCAGGATGTGGGCCACGCCCCTCTGCTCCTTGATCTCCTCGTGGGCGGCCAGGGACCGGCGGTAGTGCTCCACCGCCCGGTCGAACTCACCCCGATCGTGGGCGAGCACCCCGAGCTGGCCGTACCCGGCGGCCACGCCCAGCCGGTCACCGATCTCCTCATGGAGGGCCAGGGACCGGCGGGAGAACTCCACCGCCTGGCCGAGCTCACCCCGATTGTGAGCGAGCACCCCGAGCTGATGCAGGCTCGCGGCCATCCTGGTCCGGTCGCCGACCTCCTCCGCGACGGCCAGAGCCCGGCGGTAGCACTCCAGCGCCCGGTCGAACTCACCCCGATCGTGGGCGAGCACCCCGAGCTGGTGGAGGCAGACGGCCCGTTCCTGGCCGGCGACGGGAAACCAGGTCAGCTCCTCCTCGTAGAGCTGCTCCGCCCAGCTCCACGCCCCCCACCTGTGCAGCCGCTCGCACACCTGGTCCGTCACCCTCGCGGCGGCGTCCAGGTCACCCGAGGCGTGACAGTGAAACCGGAGCTCCAGCATCTCGACGAGGTTGCGCTGCGGATCCCGCGGCCGGTTCTCCACCCGCCACCTCCAGAACCGCGCGGCGGCGGTGTGCGCCGCCTGCACCCGCTCGGCCGGGGTGATCTCCGGGCGGGCCAGCGTCGCCGCCGTCCACCGGTGCACCGTGAACAGCCGCTCCGCGCCGGAGCCACCGGAGCCGTGGGGAGCGTCGGGGCCGCCGGGACCGTCGGAACGGCTGCCGGGGGCCAGGAGTCCCAGCCGGGCGAGCCTCTCCAGGGCCTCGTCCACTCCCCGCGGCTCGACCACCTGCGGCGCCTGCCAGGACGCCACGTCCTCGTACGCCTGTTCCAGCTCCCGCTGCGACAATCCCAGCTCCTCGACCCTCACCTCGGGGTTGTTCTCACCGGCCCGCTTCACCAGCTCGTCCAGCCGGCGCAGCCTCTCCTCCCGCGCCGGATCCGCCTCCACCGGTGTGCCGACCGGCCACGCCACCCCGACCCGGTCCACCGGCAGCCGGTACACCGACGCCCCGATCAGCAGTTCGCGGGAGAGGTCGTCCAGCAGCCCGACCAGATCACGCAGGAGCGTGTCGTCCACCGCCAGCGTGATCGCCTCCGCCAGCGCCAGGTCCAGCCCGGAGCCGGCACCACTCAGCCACCCCGCCGGGTCGGGGAGACCGCGCTCCCCGAGCAGCCGTTCCATCCGGCGGGTGATGTCGGGGAAGCGGGCCTCACCACCACGGAGCAGCGCGTCCAGATACTCCAGCGTCCGGGGATGACCGCCCACGTCGAGCCAGGCCCGCTGCCGCTCCGCCTCCGGCAGCGCGTCCAGGCCGGGCAGCCGCCACATCAGCTTGCGGGCCTCGGCGAGGGAGAGCGGCCCGAGGTGATGGGGGTGGAGAAGATCACCGGAGTCGCCGGGCAGTGTGAAGGGGTGACGGCTGGTGACGATGAGCCTCCCGGCCCGGAGCCACGCCGCCAGGAAACCCGGCAGATCGCCGTCCAGGAAGGAGAAGCCCGCCGTACGGTCGAGGTTGTCCTCGAAGTTGTCGAGCAGCAGGGTGATCGGGGGAAGGCCGATCCTCCCGGCCAGGGCCGCGGGTATCCTCGCCAGGGCCTGGCCCAGCGCGTCGAGCCGTACCGGCGGCGGATACTCCGGTTCACGCAGGGACAGGGCCAGGTTTCGCAGCTCCTCCCCCTCCGGGCCGAAGGCGAAGGCGACGGCCAGGAGCCTGTCCCCGACGGCCTTCATGATCTGGTCGGGGCCGGCGCGGCCGACGACCGAGACCACCAGACCGGCGTCGTCACGGAGGCGGCGGCTCAGCTCGGCGGCCAGGCTGCTCTTGCCGACGCCGCCGATCCCGTGCAGCAGCACGCCGGGACGGCCGCGGAGCGCGGCCAGAAGCGTGCGGAGATCCGCGCGGCGGCCGACGAAGTCACCGACGTCCCTGACCACCACGCCCGGGGCGAAGGAGACGACCTTCGGCGGCCTGAGGCCCGCGTCCACCCCCTCGGTCACGTCGTAGAGCGACAGGGACGGACCGCGCAGGAACAGTGCCGGGGTGGCCCACTCCACGAGGTCCGACTCCCAGCCGTCCGCGTCGCGGCGTCTCCGCTCCAGGTCCCGGCGGGCCTCGGACAGCGCGGTCAGCACGTCGGGCTCCGGCCGTACGGCCAGCTCGCGGTAGAGGGCGCCGCTGAGCAGGGTCGCGTAGCGGTCGGTCACCGGCGCGGTCATCGCCAGCACGGCCGGAACCCCGGCCTCCGACAGCCCGCGCGCCAGCCCGGCGAGCGCGGCCCCGCCGTCGCCCTCCCGGACGTCCAGGGCCGTGGAGCAGCCGGAGAGCACGACCAGCGGCACCCCTCTGTCCCGGGGGATCGCCCCGGCCAGCCGGGCGGCCGTCACCCGGTCGGTCCCGCCGTGCTCGTCCTCCAGCAGCAGCGCGTCGGGCCCGGCGTGGCAGGAGACGTGGAGCACGTGGAAGCGCTCCTGTTTGAGCGCGGTCTCGATCGCGTCGAGGGTGCCCTCGTTGAGGATCCGCACGTGCGCGGCGGCGTGCCGCCGGGCCTCCTCGACCGAGTCGAGGATGACCCCCAGCTCCGCCTCCAGGTCGAGCAGCGGCCCGCTGTCCGGCCCCTCGGGGGCCGCGACCACGGCCAGGATCCGCAGCGGGGCGAGGATCCGCATCGCGGTGGGGCATCCGGCGCCCGGGAGGTGACGGAAGAGCTCCACGTGCGGGTGCAGCGCCAGCGGCTCGGCCTGGCCCGGCAGGACGAGCGTCTCCCACGGCAGCCCGGCGAACTCGTCGTCCACCTGGAGCCCGAGGCGGAGCGCCCGGTTCTCCGCCTCCGCCTCGGTGATCACGGCGGCCAGCGCCTTCCCCGCCGCTCCCGCCAGGAAGGTCTCCCCCAGCTCCGCCCCGGCCTCACCCAGCCTGGCCTCCAGCAGCGCCCCCGGCCGCCCGGCCACCGTGCCGTCCTTGGTGGGGGCGGGCAGCCCGCCGCTGCCCCGCCGTGCCCGGTCGAGCTGCCACACCCGTTCCTCCACGGCACGGCTGAACGGCTCCGGCCGATGGGAGACCTCCTGCGACTCCCCCGGCGCGAAGACGACCGCGTCCCGCCCGATCCCGAGCAGCACCTCCCGCGCGCCTTCGAGCCGGTGCCTCCGGTGGGACGGGAGCGGGATCCCCGCGGAACGGTCCACGCCCAGGACGCGCAGCAGCTCCCGATAGGGCCCGTCCCGGTCCTCACCCCGGAAGTCCAGCGGCTTCCTGGACGCCGCGAACGGCCCCAGCGGGACGTCGTCGAGCAGCGCCGGGACGAACCTCCGCGCCTCGGCCTCCGAGACCAGGGCCGCGTACTTGGCGTCCGCCATCGGGTCGGCCTCGATCGCCCGGCTGTAGACGAACACGCAGGTCCTGGACGCGCGGATCAGCTCCTCGATCCTGCGCACGATGATGTCGCCGGGCAGGTAGTCCTCAAGCGCCGCCCGGAACCCGTCCTCCGACAGCCTCGCCTGGACCTGCCTGGCCCATTCGAGGTCGTCCTGGGCGTGCACGATGAAGACGTCATAGGTCTCCGCCACCGGTTCGTTCACGAAGTCTTCACCGCCTTGACGCAAATGCGGGATTACGTATACGGATAGTTGACCACTTACTGCGACTTCCGACCATGGAAACGCCTCACCTCATAGCCTGAAGGCATGGACATCGCGGGGCTGACCATCGCCGTGATCAGTGCCGTGGCGGGCATCGCGGGCGCCTATTTCGCCTGGGTGCCGGTGCGCGACCGGCTCTCCAGGAGACATGCGCCCCGCACCCCGGCGCCCTCCGACGCGGGGACGCCTCCCGTGACGACCGGCTACGACGTGTTCATCTCCTACGCCCACGAGGACGGCGACCTGGTGAGGGACCTGGCCGAACGGCTCAGGCGACGGGGACTGCACATCGCCCTCGACGAGGTGGCGCTCACCCCGGGCATGCCCCTGGTCCACGGCGTGGAGGAGGCCATCAGGAACTCGTCGCACGGCATGCTCGTCTTCAGCCCCGCCTCGATGGCCAGCGGCTGGGTGCGGAACGAGTACTACCTGCTGATGCAGAGATCCTTCGAGACCGGCCGGCTCTTCATCCCGGTCCTCGTCAAGGACGTGGACCTGCCGGAGTTCGCCAGGACCCGCTTCTACAGCGACCTACGCGACGTCTCGGAGGCAACCTACGATCAGCGCGTCACCAAGCTGGCCGAAGCCCTGCGGAGAACGGCGTGACCCTCCAAACAGGCGGGATGCGCCGCGAAGGCCCGAGGCGACCCGAGGTGGAGGATCAGGTGACGGTAGGTCCGACCGCGCGGAACACGATGACCGAGGAGCCCTTGACCGTGTCGACCTGGAAGGCGTAACAGCCGGGCGCCTT
Source organism: Streptosporangium sp. NPDC004631 (assembly GCF_053601935.1). NCBI lineage: Bacteria > Bacillati > Actinomycetota > Actinomycetes > Streptosporangiales > Streptosporangiaceae > Streptosporangium > Streptosporangium sp. NPDC004631. Next base: position 179,575 of record NZ_JBSGCR010000010.1, read on the forward strand.
CAGCCGGACATAACCGGGGCGATCTCGCCAACCCTCCGCCGAAGGATCCGGGAGCATGACGATCTTGCTGTCCAGTGGTTGACCCTCCGTACCGTCGAACCCCACGGGGTCGTCGCCGTCCAGTCGCCGCCCCCTGATCACAGCGGGACCCGACAGGTCGGGAACGGCGGTCCACAGCACTTTCCGCCCGCCCCACCCGCTGTCTTCAAACAGGGTTCCCCGATCCTCACCGTCGTACCGCAGGGTGGAACCCATCACCGGGCGCACCGGCCCCTCCCCCAGCAGCTCCCCGACCAATGGCGTGGGACGCGTCACGACCTTGGTGACCGGGCACGCGGCGCCACGCGCGACCTCGGGACCTGCCAGTGGCCGCTTCAGTAGATCGGCGACTGCGGAATCCACCGAAATCGGCGGCCTGAAATCGCCGGACGTGCACCCGGCGACCACCACGGCGGCGATAACCACCACAGCCGTCACCTTCAGCGCCTTTTTCATCTCACCATCCACATAAAAGCGACCACCAGCCAGTTAGTCGACTTTACCGAGGTGCCGGAAGACCATGTGAAACATTTCGAAAGGCGCTACGACGAAACCCGCCGGGGCAGGCCAAGGTGGATCAAGAACGAGGCGACCGGCCGATGGGCGCGGACCAAGCTGTTCGAGACCAACTTCGTCAACCTGCCGGGCTCGGGTGGGTTGGTCGGCCAGGCCGCCAGCCGGACCGGCGAAGCCGTGGTGGACTGGCTCAACACTCGCGGCCAGGGCTGAAAGAACCAGGTGCGCATCGTGGCGATCGACCAGGCCGCCTGCTACCGCACCGCGATCCGCCAGGCGCTGCCGCACGCCGTCCTCGTCGTCGATCACTTCCACCTGGTCGCGCTCACCAACCAGGCGCTCACTGCGGTGCGCCAGCGCGTCACCCGCACCGAACGCGGACGCCGGGGCGGGCCACCGATCCGGGATTGGCCTGCGGGATCAGCGGGGCAAGGGTTTCCCATTCGGGATCGGACAGGTCCGTCGGATACGCAGCGCACTTCCTCGGCATCGGCGGCCTCCCGTACTTCCAGACGGGGCGCTACGCCATCATCATGCCATTAAGGAACTTTTCAGACACCCTCTTAGTGAGTGTTTGATCCCAGGAGATGGTGAAACACTCGATCCGTCCGATAGCCCGCACGCCTGACTTGTGCGCTTTCGATGGATTTCGGAACAGCAGCCTTCAAGGAACAGACCATCGAGCGCCGGTCTCGCCCAGGAAAATCCTGTCTCATCCCAAGACGCGGTGCCCTGTCCTTACCTGTCAGTGAGGGATCCCCATCGAGGTCTGGGCGGCCGATGCGGGACACGGTACGTCGGAAGCATGGCCGAGCGGCGACTGTACCCCAGTGACTTGTCCGACGCCCGCTGGGCGCTCATCGAACCCACGCTGAGCGCCTGGCGCGCCGAGCGCCGCGGCCAAGGCCTGGACATCGGACGCCCGCCCGAACACGATCTGCGCGCCATCATGAACGCCATCCTCTACGTCGACCGCACCGGCATCCCGTGGCGCTATCTGCCGCACGAGTACCCGCCCTGGCAGAGCGTCTACGGCTACTTCGCCCACTGGCAGAACCACGGCGTCTTCACCCAGCTCAACGGTCTGCTGCGGCGTCTGGCCCGCACCGCAGAAGGCCGCGATCCCGACCCCACGGCCTGCGTCATCGACGCCCAAAGCGTCAAGACCTCCGCCAACGTACCCGCCGCCGGCCAGGGCTACGACGCGGGCAAGAAGATCGCCGGCCGCAAGCGCAGCATCGTCACCGACACCCTTGGCCTGCTGCTGGCAGTCATGGTCACCGCTGCCGGCCTCTCCGACGGCGCAGCCGGCCTTCCCCTGCTGACCCAGGCCGCCGCAGACAACCCGACGATCACCAAAGCCTGGGCCGACAGCGCCTACCGCACCAAGGTCATCGAAGGCGGTGCCGCCTTGGGCATCGATGTCGAAGTCGTCCGCCGCGACCCCGCCACCAGGGGATTCACCGCCCTGCCCCGGCGTTGGGTCGTCGAGCGCACCCTGGGCTGGCTGATGTTCCACCGCCGCCTGGCGCGCGACTACGAAGCCCTACCGGCCCGCTCCGAAGCCATGATTCACATCGCCATGATCGACCTTATGACCCGCCGCCTCACCCGCGAGTCCACCCCAACCTGGAGAGGTGCCTGAAACCACAATCAGACAGAAATCACGGAATCAAACACTCACTTAACAGTGATGACATTGTGGACTGCCCTTGGACTCATTCTTCTAGCCGGCTGTCGGCGGCGATTGGGTCCGGCCTTCTGTCACGGCTTCTTCGTCAGCGTTGCGTAGGCTGCGGGACTCCCTCCCTGTGCGATGTCCTCGAAACTCTTGAACCACCGGAAGCCGAGCTTTCCCGCTAACGTCCGGTTGAGCGCGATCCACCCCAGTGGCGCGCATCCGCGACCGGTGTCCTTGGTGATCTCCTCACGGACGACTGTCGTCCCGACGGGGTCATTGACCGGTTCGAGGGTGACGGTTCCCGAGCATTTGAGTCCTGGGTACTCCACAGTGCCAGCCTTCTCGCCGAGCCACGCTTTCTTGGTCAGGACAAGATCGACCCGGTACTGGCCAGAGCCGGGCTGGTGGACGGTTCCGCGCCAGTGCCCGGCCAGAGTTTTGGTGCTCGGGACCGGCAGTGTCTGCGGAAGGGTGGATGCGGTCGCGGCCTCCAGCGCGGTCGAATCGTCGCCCGTCACCCACAGCCTCAGCAGGAGCATGCTGAGCAGGGCGAGCACGAGAGTCGAGGTCACCATCGTGGCACCGGCGAGCGTGCGCCGGAAGAGCAGGTAGCTCAATGGCGGGCAACCTGTCGGACGCGGCTTGACGTCCCAGGGCCTGCGCGCGTCCCCTGCCGTCAGCTCGGCGGTTTCCCAGCTGCTTTCCTCGGCGGCTCCGCTCAGCCGCAGACCGGCCAGCCAGCCCATCAGCTCGGCGATCTCCGGGCCCCGGGGCGGCAGCCCCGACGCGAGGTAGCGGACCTCCGCGCTCTGGTGCGCCACCTCTCTCACAAGGTTGCCGAGGCCCATCAGCGTGAGCCAGCCGGGCAGGTCGTCGATCCCGCGCCCGGAGGTCGTCGTCCGGAGCAGGTCGGCCTTGGTGAGGACGACCGCGACCCGGCGCTGTGAGCCTCCGTCGGCACGGCCGGCCAGCTCGTTGCGCAGCCGGGTGAAGGTGTCGGCCGGGTCCTCGGGCGACAGCACGACTCCTCTGGTCTCCAGGGCCCTCCGCTCGAACTCCAGCAGGTTGTCCCGCACCCCGGGGAGCGCGAAGGGATCGATGACGAGGATCAGGGCCTCTCCGTGCGCGAGGAAACGCATCTCCTCGACCTTGCTGGCGCCGGTGTAGTGCTCGCCTGAGGGGTCGAAGAGGTATAGAATTCGACTGCCCCGGGACCTGCCGGGCATCGCCACGTCCAGCATCACGGCCTTGGGCATGCCGTTAAGGGTCTTGCTGATCCTTCCCGTGGCCAGCTCCCGGCGTAAGTGCTGGAAGGCCTTCTCGTCGCCCTTGTCGGCGAAGAGGGCTGTGCCGCCCGCCGTGTTCACCGCGCTGTGGACGGTGTTGACAGCGAGCGCCATGAACGTCGTCTTGCCGGCGTCTGGACCGCCCACGAAGGGTATCGGTTCGATCCGCACCCGGCCGACCCGAGTGGGCAGCTGACGGTCGCAGTTCGGGCAGTACGCCTGGAGGCGGTAGCGACCGAGCAGGATGGTCGTCGGCAGCCGGGTGCCGCACCGGCAGACGTGCCGGGCGGCGCCGTTGAGGTTGGGCGTCAGCCGTCGGTGCTTGGTCCCGCAATTCGAGCACCGATAGACGGGCAGCGTGAACCGCGCGTAGCACTCAGGGTAGGGGCAGGTCTGCAGGATCCGGTGGACCAGCATGAACACCTGTTCGATGGCTCGCAGCACTCCCACGCAGATCAGCCAGACGGCTGTCCCCAGCGCGACCACCCCCATGTACAGGGCCATGATCAGTGCGCCGATGACGAGGACGGGAACCGCGGCCGCCACGATTCCGCCGCAGATGCCCAGCCAGATCGGAAACAGGAACCACGCCTGCTCGCCACCGAGGAGGGTGCTCGTGACCTTTCGCAGCCCCGCCTCGGCCTTGGCCCCGATGAGCGGGGTCGTGTTGCGGAGGATCGCCTGCCAGTCCTTCCACACCTGGGAGGCCAAGTAGTGCCGGTAGGCCGGATCGTGCTCCTTCCCGCCCACCGGCTGGGCCACCGGCGACGGCCCCCCCGACACGTCCGGCACGAGGATCGCCCACGCCTGCGTCAGGTAGAGACCCGCCGCGACGAGCGTGCTGCCCAGCAGGACGAGCGGGAAGAGCGTCATCGCGGCGAACACACCGATGAATATGGCCAGGAGCCACGCGACGAAGATGAACGCGAAGAGCCACATCAGCTGCCCCCTCGGCGCAGGATTCCCCGTCGTCTGGGCTTCATGAGCTCCCGCAGCCCTGCAGACAGGTCCCGGTCGTGCTTGAACCGGCTCTCCATGGACCCGAACGGCGACCAGCTGTTCACCAGAGCCTGCGCCCACTCCTCCAGTGGAGCGATCACCAACCCGGACCGACGGAGCCGGATCGCGATCTCCAGCAGGGCCGCCTGCTCGTCCCGGTTAGCGCGTCCACCCAGCCACGCGTCGAGCAGCCACCCGAGGGACGGGCCGGACAGCTTCCGCAGAAGCGCCATCCGGAACATCACGTCCTGCCGGGCCAGCGCCTTCGCCGCCCATGCAAGCACCACGCCGGTGAGTCCTGGGTCACCGTGACGGAGCAGGTCGGTGAGGCGATCCACCGCTCCGGCGGCGTGGCCGGGCGTGCTCATGCTGGCCAGCCCGGTGGCCATTAGCACCGCCTCGGCGTCCCTGGCAGCGGATCCGGGCAGTCGAGCGTCCCGCACCTGACCGGCGATGTCGGCGGCGTCGTGGCCCTTCAGCCCGACCCGTACGAACAGGCGTGCCGGCAGGCTGCTCAGGGTGGGCGAACTCTGGATCCGCGCACCGGCCGCCTCGATAACCCGGCGGCATTCGGCGGTCGTCGGATCCTCTCGCCAGAGGCCCGCCAGCGTCGTCTCCCGTTCGGCCAGCGCCTGCGGCGGGTGCGCCAGAGCCAAGAGCCGGGCGGTCGCGTCCACGCGGCCGAGACGTCCCGATTCGACCTGCCAGGCGATCACGACGGTGCTGGTGGCGGGCGCGGACCGCAGGTCACGGTCGGCGAGCGACCGGCACAGCTCCGCCGTAAGCACCTCGGCGCGCACCTGGGGCAGGGCGCGTTCCAGGCCGGAGACCAGTCCCGCCAGCAGCGCCTCGCGCCCACCAGACGGGGTGCGGTCAAGTTGCTCGGCGACCCCGATGAGCCCGGACCTGACCAGGGTCGCCGCGGCCCGCTCCACCTGCCTGGCGGGAAGCTCGAGACCGGTCGTGTCCGCCACCCGGAGGATGCCGACCAAGTGGGGCAGCCTGTCGGCGGCGTCGAGTTCGGCGCGCGCCGCGACCGTCATCTGCCCTCGGTAGGAGTCGGGCAGCGGTCCGCGGGGCGGGGCCAGTCCCGGGTCGCGCAGCGCCAGCAGGACGCAGCGCGCGGCGCACGGGCCGGAGGCCTCGGCCGGGCCGTGGGCGGCGACCGCCGCCGCCAGCGGATAGCCAAGCAGCTCGGCCCGCTGACCCAGCAGGGGCCACACCCACTCGGGAAGGTCGCCGCCGACCAACTCGACGATCGCCGACTGCTCGGCCTCCGAGAGTTCGGTGCCGGTCAGGCAGAGCGCCACCAGCGCCGCCGCCGTATCGGGGTCGTCCGCGTCGAACGCTGAGAGTTCGTCGATTCCGCCGAGGTCCATGGACCTCCAGAGCTCCCGCATGGTGTCGGAGAACCGGCCGGTCTCGATCGGTTGCGGCTCCCCGGTCAGGGTGACGACCGTCGCGTCCACATCGGAGGGGATCCACACGTCCGGCGTGGTACCCACGATGAGTTGCGCGGTCGAAGCCGGGTCCCCGCTGTAGGTGACGAACGAGAGCCGGGTCACCGCCTCCCACGGCAGCGAATAGGAGATCACCGCGATCCAGCGGACGATCTCGTCGCCGTCCTCGCTGACCAGGACGAGCCGGCCGTGCCCCTGGGTGAGGCTGCGCCGCGTGAGTTCGAGCAGGATCCCCAGCCGCTGGTAGGCGTCCGGCCCTTTCGACCTGAGCCACTGCCCCAAGGACTCGGGGTCCAGCGCCGTGCCCGGCATCGGGTTGGCCAGCTCGGGCAGCTCGGTGCCGGGCCGAACTGGGGCGTCCGCCCACAGCGGTGCCCGCCACAACTCGATCGGCCGCAGCCCGACCAGGTCGTCCTCGCCCAAGATCAGGGCGTGGCCCAGAAAGTTCCCATACCGGCCCGAGTAGTCCTGGCCGAGGTAGACGCACCGGGCCAGGGCGAACCGGTGGCCGATGAGCCCGTACGACAGCGCGACCGGCATGGCGCGGATCTGGTCAGGTGTGGGCGCCGTCGGCATGCTCGGCGGCGGCCGGTAGGTGAGATACGGCGTGACCTGCGAGGTCAGCCCGGCCGGCACTCCGGGCGTCTCGGCCGTGATCTGGAAGCCAGCGCGCCCGGACGGTCCAGCCTCCGCGGATGTGTAGTGGAGTTGCCAAGCCACGGGGCTACCTCCGTATACCGTCGAGCATCTTGAACCGATACAGCAGCCACAGCAGGGGATCCTCGACGCGATAGGGGCGGATTCCGCTGCGTGCGACCGTTTCGCCTTCCGGCACCGCGCCGAGAGAGGACAACCCGAAGAGGGCGTAGTCGGTGTACTGCTGGTTCAGGTAGCGGTCCACCATTCCCGCCTGCCACTGGTAGAGCAGCGCGCGGACCTGTTCGTCCACAGCTTCCCTGTCGTTCAGGTCGAGCGCTCCGATCTGGTCGCGGGTTCGGTGCAGCGCCGACTGACGCTCCATCGACTCCCGCATTTCGTCGATCTTGCTGAGGGCGACGGCCACGGGGATGGCCAGCCGGCCGCCGCTCCGCTTGCGCAGCATCTCGGTCACCCGGACGACGACGTCCGCCGGATCGCTCATGAGATCGTCGGCGAGCGTCCCGCCGCGTTCCCTGGCCGCACCGCTCAGGGCCGTCTGCGCGCCTGGCAGCTCCAGCGGGTCGAGCAGGAAGATCACGGCGTCGGCGGCGTTCAAGTAGCGCAGGTGAAGCTCGCTGATCTCGCGCTGGCGCAGGTCCTCCCCCGCCGTGTCGAACAGGACGAGGGTCAGCGAGGCCGTACGGCTGCGCAGTCGGCCGCCGAGAGTCCGGGTGAACAGGTAGACCAGCGGGTCGCGGGGGGCGTTGGCGGAGGACTGCGTGCTGACCAGCAGCTTGCGCTCGCCGTACAGCGGGCGGGCGAAGTCCTGCTTGTAGCGTTCGATGGTCCGGTCGTCGCACGGTACGAGCGAGGAGTTGAGCTCCTCTCCCACCCGGTTCATCAGCTCGTGGATCAGGACCGCGATGTAGGTGCTCTTGCCCGCATGCTTGGCCCCCACCAGCGCGACGATCTTGCCGGGGTTCGCGCAGTACTCGGCGGAGAGCCGACTGTGGCACGACGGGCAGACCCGCCACGCGGTCTCACGGGAGCAGGTGGGGCAGACGGCTCTGCGGCCCGGCCGCCGTACAGCGAACACCGGCGGAAGCGCGGGCACGGTCGAGCCGCCGCGGAACACACCGAGCGCCTGGTCCGGCACCGGTGCGCAGCCGGCGGTACGCCCGGTCGTCCCCAGGCAGCGGAAGGCGATGCGCTTGCTCGGAGTCTTGACGAAGCAGTACGGGCACGTGATCACGGCTTCACCCCACCTTCAGGACGCGTATCGGGGGGTCAATGAGCTCGACCTGGCCTTCGGCGAAACAGCGCAGCCAGTACGGCCTGGACTGCCTGGGCCGCGGGACGACCAGCCGGGTCGGGGTGTCGACGGCCGACCACTCACCGAGCACCCGGCCGTCGTCGGCCGAGCTGGGCTGGATCCGGCCCGCCTTGATCACCAGGACGAGCCGCGCTATCCGCGCGGGACGATCCGAGGTCACGTCGACGACCAGCTCACGGCGCCCCAGCAGCCCTTTCTTCCGCAGGTCGTACCTGATGGGGACGATGGCGAGCAGCGGCACGAGGACCGCTGGGCCGCGGATCCGCGTCCCCTTCACGACCGTCGTCGGCGCGAGCTCGATCATCGGCGCCTCTCCTTCCGGGACGTCGAGGCGGATTCCGCCCTGGCTCCGGTAAGCGGCCGCGTTGACCATCAGCCGCTCGCGGCCCCACCGGACCTCGATCTCCGGCACGTCCCCGGGCCATTCCAGGCCCACATGGACCACACCGCCTCGGCGTACTGCGCTCACCTGCCGCGGGGCGGTCAGGTTGACGTGCTCGCGGAAAGCCCCGATGCTCGCCGTGTCTCCCACCACGGTGACAACCAGGAGCACGCCGGACACCTGGACCGACCGCAGTACGTGCCCGGTGCGCGTGGGCGTCGCAGGTAGTACCCGACCGGCCGCGCGGACCTCCTCGATCGGGACGCTCGCCCCGTACGGCCAGCGAGGCTCGGACGGGAGCGCCAGGAACTCCAGCACGCCCGACGGCGGCTCGGCGCAGCGGATCACCAGCTCGTCCCGGCCGCCCGGGTCGGATTCCACCGTGAACTCGGCGATGGGCTCCGGCCTGGCCTGCGGGGTGACGGCGCTGCGCAGGCCGGGCGTGACCGCCTCTCCCCGGCCGTCCGGGTAGACGGCCGCTACGAGGTACTCGTAGGTGGTCCCGTTGCGCAGGTTCCGGTCCCGGAAGCCCGAGCCCTCCACGAGGATCGGCCTGCCGTCACGGGTGACGACCACGCGCAGGGCCCCGGCGGGCGAGCGGAAGTGGCCGATGACGACTCCGTCCACGGCGGTGAGCCGCAGCCCGTCCGGTTCGGGCCGGAACGTCAGCGCGGCGCAGGCCACGGGAGCCGAGGCGGCCTGCCTGCGCCGGGCGACGACTGAATAGGTGACAGGTTTGTTCACCGGGAGGCACTCGTCACGCGCTCCGGGCCGCGTCACCTCGGCGAACGGGACGCCGTTCCGGAACACCTCGTAGCCGATCTCACCGGCGCGCGACAGCGACGCCTGCCAGGTGACGACCACCACATCGCCCTCCAGGCGCGCCCGCACATCGACCGGGGGCTGCGGCGCGAGCCCGGCGAACAGGTCCTCGGCCCCCGGCAGGTCCGGAGCCCGGCTCAGAGCGTCCTCCAGCATCATCCACGCCCGATCCGGGTCAGCCTCCGCCTGTGCGGCGTCACGCAGCTGTACGGCTTTCGCCAGCCGGGCACGCACCTCCGTGGCCAGCTCGGCCGCCTCTCCGACCAGCGCGTCGGCGGGCAGCGCCTCCACGAAGTCGGCGGCCGTCTGTATCTCCCCGGCGTCGACGAGTTCGCGCAGCCGCCCGGCGGGGCCTCCGGTCACACCGGTCTCCTGGCGAATCGCGAAGATCAGCCGCTTGGCGTCCTGAGGATCGAGGCCGAGGTCGTCGGTGGCGTGCCGCATCAGCGTGTCGTCGTAAGGGTGCTCGCGAACGCGCTCCCGGAGCCTCGCGGTCATGTCGTATCTCAGGAGCACCTCCGGATCCGGCGTGTTACGCAGGCCCGAGAAGACGGTGTCCGCACTCACCGTCCACGGGCCACGCGTCTTGCGCTGCGCGTCCCGCTCCAGCTTGGCGACCTGCTCCAGGATCCCGGGGATCGCGCCCAGGACCCGGATGCCGGTCGGCTGGTCGGGAAAAACGAAGCCGAGCAGGTGGCGCTGGCCCAGGGTGTCGAGAGCGGCCCGGACCTTGGCGTAGGCGGCGTACGGCGGCGACTGGAGAAGCTCGTCGGGTTCGCGCACGCCGATGCCCAGCTTGGCCGCCAGCTTGCCGGCGTCCTGGAGGGTGACCCCGGCCGACTTGGCGATGCCCGCGACGACGTCGGGGGGCAACAGGCGCAGCTTGCCCGCGGCGTCGTCGAGCCGTCGCCGGACGTCGGCCAGGCGCTTGCCGTCCCGCTCCGCGGACTGCTTGATCTCGGCCCGCAGCGGGCCCGAGTCGCCTCCTGCCACGGCCTCGAAGATCGTGGCGTAGCGTTCGGCGTGCTCGACCTCCAGGGCGTCGATCACTTTGCGGAACTTGAGCATCTGCCGCGAGCGCCGCCAGCACTGCCGGACCTGCCGTACAGTCTCCGTGATCTCGGCGGCGCTCATGGTGTCCTGGATCTGGTAGCGTTGCCGCAGGTCCGCGGGAGGCGCGCCGCCGGCCTGCCGGGCCGGGTCGAGCACCTCCCGCAGGTACCGGGCGTCATCGAACGCCATGTGTCAGCTCACACGGATCTGGGACATTGAAGCTCGCGACGAGGCGACCTCTTCCTCGGACATGCCACCGATCTGGATGTCGAGGTCCAGCTGCTGACCCCGCTCGTTCTCCCGGGCGGTGACGTGTAGCAGACCCGAGGTGTCCAGGGAGAACGTCACCTCAATCGGGAATCCGGCGGGTTTGCCGGGCGGGATGCGCAGCTCACCCTCCCCGATCTTGTTGTTGTCGTCGAGCTGTTCGGACTCCGTGCTGCCCGCCTGTTCCATCACCCGGACGGCCACGGTGTCCTGGTTGTCGTTCAGGGTCGCGAAGCCCTCGGTGATCGCGGCCGGCAGTGGGTCGTTGACGTGCACGAGATGGGCGACATATCGCTGGCGGGTCTGTCCGTTCGTGGTGACGATGCCGAACGAGCGTGAGGCGACCGTCTTGATCGTCCGGCCCTCGATCTGCCGCTGCTGTGTACTCGACAGCCCCGCCTCCAACGCCATCGCCTCCGCCTTGGAACGTTCCCCGGAGGTCACCAGCTGCCGGTAGATCTCCTCGAACGCGTACAGGGCGGCTCCCTTGGCGACGGACAGGTCGGGGTCCTGGAGCCGGGGCGTCAGGCCGAGTTCCTTCTTCAGGGTCTCGGTCACCGCGGGCATACTCGACGATCCGCCGACCAGAACCAGATGGTCGTAGCGGTCGACCCCCTTCGCCCGTGCTGTCTCCAGGGTCCGCCGCGTGATGGCCACAGTCCGGTCGAGCAGGTCCTGGGTGAGTCCCTCGAACGTCTCCCGGGTCAGCTCTACCGTGGTCACCCGCCCCTCGTGCATCACGCGCACCGCGTGCTTGACGCGGGAGGACAACGTCTTCTTCAGATCTTCGGCGATCTTGCGCAGGTCCTGCTCGGTCACGCTGCTCTCCAGCGGGTCCCCGACATCGGAATGCTCCTGCCTGAAGCGCTCCGCCAGGTATTCGACCAGGCAGTCGTCCCAGTCGGCCCCTCCGAGGCGGTGGTCGCCGTCGGTGCACACGACCTCGATGTCGCCGCCCCTCAGGGTGATGACGGTCGTGTCGAACGTGCCGCCACCGAGGTCGTAGACGAGGATGTGGCAGTCCTCGGCCGGGTTGAGCACCCCGTAGGTGATGGCGGCCGCGATGGGCTCGGAGATGATGCCGATCACGTTGAGTCCGGCGATCCGACCCGCCTTGCGGGTGGCGTCGCGCTCAGCCGCGCCGAAGTAGGCGGGCACCGTGATGACCACGTCCGACACCACGTCTCCGGTCGCGACCTGCGCGTCCTCGGCCAGCTTCCGGAGCAGGAACGCCGAGATCTCCTCGGGCGTGTACGGCCGTTGGTGCAGGGTCCTGGCGACGTCCTGCCCCATGTCGCGCTTGATCCGGTTGATCACCAGGTCGGGGTGGATGACTGCGCTGTCCTTGGCGGGCTGGCCGACCACGACGTTGTCGTGCGTCTCGAAGAAGACCACGGACGGTGTGGTGTCGGTGCCCTCGCGGTTGCGGTGCACCACTGCCCGGCCAGCATGGTCGATGCTGGCGATGCACGAGTACGTGGTGCCCAGGTCGATTCCGTATACGGCCATCTATCTGTCCTCTCTCCTCTGCTCCGGCGGGCTCTGCGGCTGCGCCGGACGGTCATCGGCGGCCCTGCCGACCACCACGTCGGCCTTGCGTAGAACCCGTTCCCCCTGGTGGAAGCCGTCCGCGAGCACCGCCAGCACGAGGCCTTCCGGACCCGGCTCTGCTCTGGTCGCCCGGTGCCGGGACGGGTCGTAGGGGTCGCCTTGAGCGACCTCCAGCAGCTCCGCTCCCGTCCTGGCCAGCACCTCGGCCACCTCTGCGGCAATGGCTTCCAGGAGGGATCCGACGTGGGGGGCGCCTTCCGGCGCGTCACGGAGCCTGGTCGCCTCACGGCCGACGAAGTCGTACAGACGGTAGAGGCCGGCCCGGACCGGCGTCAGAGCCTCCTGAAGCAGCCCCCGGCGGAGTTCCTGGTTCTCCGCGTGCAGCCGGTCGATGACCTCCTCACGATGGGCTGCCCGATCGTGGTCGCGCTTGAACTCGGCCTTCATCTCCTCGGTAAGCCGGTCCAGCACGATCAAAACAGAATCGAGGTCTGTCAGGGGCGTTGTCGGAGAAGATTCCGGCAGCGCGTCGTTACTGGGGGGAGAATTCGACATTTGGAGTTCCAGATTGAGTGAAGGGAGTTGTTGTTCCATAGTTCGCAAATATGGGTAGAATTAGGCGAAAATGAACCAAAGGACACTATTCGCTAAATAGGATCATTGCTTTGGGTTAACGGCGGACAAGTTGCTGGCCGGTGGCAGCCGCGAGCGCCCTGCCGTACAGGAGACTGAGGTCCTCGGCACCGCCGAACCCCTGGGTGACGACGGCGCCCAGCCTGCTGCTGGCGAAGAGCGGCGGCCGATAATCGGACGCTTCACCGGGAACAGCCAGGTAGACCCGGTCGAATCGCTGGATGAGCGGCACGAGCCGGTTCACCTCGTCCGCGAACTCACCGTCGGTGATCGCGACGAGCACGCGCCGGACACACTTCGTGCCCTCCTTGGTGTGGCCGCGGTCGAGCGCCCTGATGGCGGGGGCGAAGTACGTGTATTGGCCCTGCACCTGGTCTCCGACCGATTCGGAAACCCCGCTCAGGTCCGCGGCCTTCGTCGAGGCGAGAGTCATCGAGGCCGTGCTCGCGAAGGCGACGGCGGACAGCAGGTCACCTGGCTCCATCTGCCTGCTCATGAAGGGCTTCAGCAGAGCGAGCGCCTCGCCTCTGGTGGTCGCGTTGTCACTCATGGAGCTGGAGAAGTCTCCAGCCACGTCCAGACAGACGGCCCCCCGCGTCTGCCGCGCCCCGGCCAGGACGGCATCTTCCAGCGACTCGCGGTGCATGCCGCCGTTCAGATACCAGACCACACCAGCCCCGACGACCGTCAGAAGAAGTATCCCAGCTATGACGCTTCCGGCTAATCGGTACGATCTGCCCGGCGGATCCCCACCGGTCCCGCCGGGCAGCCGCCCCGGAGAATTCCCCGGGAGTTGTGGGCGATTATCAAACATCACCGACCTCCTTCGTTGGAAGGTACCACGAAGAATGGAAATATGATGCCAGCCACCGCCAAGAGCGACATTTATTGAGAGGCAAGTCTATTTTCGGATATATACGCGCCTCGCAACGCAAAAGGTAAGAACCGGCATTCTGTGGACTGGCCCGGTGACCGAGATGCGGACCCCTCGCCACCTTTAAGTCATGATGACCATATCGTCGATGATACTTAGAGTCAAGGTGACTTTTGGAGATGATCCGATCAGAGCCGCCTGGGCGGCCTGTCCAGGCCGCCGTTGCTGATCACGTCAAGGACGAACTCCGCCGCATTGCGCGCCGCGACCGGATGCCAGCGGTCGGTCTTGCCCATCCCCCAGTCGCAGATGGCCTTCACCACGATCCAGTCGACCTTGCCCTTCGCCGCCGCCGCGTAGACGCCCAACCCTTCCATCTCACCGCCGATCGCATCGGGCTCGGCCTCGATCATACGTTTGCGCGCGGTCGAGGAGTTGAGCAGCACATTCCCGGACAGGAGCGGCCCGAAATGGACTTTGGGGCCGTCCTGCGCCAAGCGCGCGTTCTGGCACCGGTCGAGCAGCGTCACGGACGGCGAGACCCGATTGCCTCTCATGATCTCGACCGGCGTTCCAGGCACAGGCTCGATGATCTTCTTGTGATCCATGACCCGCAGCTGGGTGCAGACCAGGATGTCGCCCAACGCCTGCTCCCCCTTGCGCAGGCCGAAGCTGATTCCGGTGAGCAGCAGATAGTCGGGATCGAGTTGGTCGATCAGCGACTGGGCGGTCAGCGTGGCGCCACCGGGGTCGGTGGAGCCGGGGCGCGTCTGCGCCAACAGCACCCGGGCACGGCTCACCACGCCCAGCGCGAACGCCGTGTGATGGTCCAGGTTGAGACGCTCGGGGGTGGCTCCGGTGACATCCGTGACGGCCTTGAGGACCGCCTGGTGTTCCTCGGGAGTGGCAACCATGATCAAGACGTTCGAGGTGTCGAACACGGGACCCATCCTTCGTGTGAAACTGGCGACTCGTTCCCGGTACGCCGTCCTCGCCCGCCAGACGGTGACCAGCAGGAGCGGAACAATCATGAATCCCATGACCGTGTTGAGCCATCCGAGCACCCATGCCTGGGTCGTGACCGGGACCAGGCCGGCAGGGGTATCGGCCACCAGGCGCCACGCGAGCCAGCGCAACGCGGTGCCGTAGCTCGCAGGCCTGCCCGCGCAGTCAGCGGCGCAGGCATCCCGCTCCCATTCGGCCACCTGGAGCGCCTCGGCCCCCACCACGGCCGTGACCCCCAGCATGTACAGCGCGAGGCCCGAGCCCGAATCGGTCACCTTTGGGGAGCGCGCCTTTGGTCGCGACCCGGTGGTCAGGAACGTCACCCCGGCCTCCCGGCCGGCGGCGGAGTCCGCCGTCGCCGCGGTGATCGCGTCCCGCATCGTGCCGGTCGTCGTCCCAGAGAGGAGGCAGAGCAGCGATTCGTTGACCTCAACGGTCTTCGTCCGCGCACCCAGGTCCTCGACCGCGCGCGCGACCTGGGCGCGCACCAGGTCGCGCAGTTGCTGGGTGACCTGCCCCAGCAGAGCGGGCGCCCGGACGGGGTCCGCGCAGTGGCAGAGCGGCATCGACCAGTACAGGAAGCGCATCTCCTCCACCGTCCACCAATCAGGGCGGCCGCGAATCGGCAGACCCAGGATCCACCTGACGACCACGGTCCCGAGCATCGCGGGCACCAGCACGGCGACGTGCAGCAGCGCCAGCAGGGGCAGCGCCAGTGCGACCCACAGCAGCGTCGGCCACCACTGCCGCAGCGCGAACGCCGAGAGCGCCGACAGCAGCAGCACCGCCGGAGGACCGGCGAACAGGAGGAACTCCCAACGCCTGTCGACCAGATGCAGCAGACCTCGTGGCCGGCCGGAGAAACGCGCGTTGTGCGGAGGTTCCAGTACGGCGAACGCGCCGGTGTTCCGCCAGACTAACCGTCCGTCCCGCGCCGCCGTGTAGATGACCACCGACAACGGCCCGCGAGCCCGGATCAGGCCAAAGATCCCTCTGGGGCGCAAGGTGTTGACCACCGCACGCCCGCTTTCGGCGCGCCGGACCGCCCCAGCAGCCTCCCATGCGGTCCTGAAAGAGATCCGCGGCCGGTCCGGTGTCATCTGATCACTCCTCACGATGCCAGAAGGCTACCAAATGGTCACCTTGACCTGAATAGGAAACGATATTTATGGTTGAGGTGACCTAAATTAGGGGAGTCGCCGGATGCGCATCACGCACGGGAAACACGGGGGTCCGGACCGGCCCTCGCGCAGCATGGTCGCGTCCGAACTGCTGATAATCGAGTACGAGCAACTCAAGGAAGAGCAGCGGGTCCGCATCTCCACCCGCGATAACCTCGCCTACACCACGCTTGGCGCGTTCGCCCTGGTGATCGCGGCGGTCATCCAGGCCCAAGCGCCAGCCGTGCTCGTCCTGCTCCCCCCGGTCTGCATGATCCTCGGCTGGACGTATCTCATCAACGACGACCGGGTGACCGCGATCGGACGGCACATACGGGAAAATGTTGCTCCCGAACTCGTCAGCCTCGGCGACCTGCGGACCGAGGTGTTCAGCTGGGAACGACGTCACCGAGCAGACCGGCGGCGGCGCTTCCGCAAGATCCTGCAACTCATGGCAGACCTGCTGCTCTTCTGCGTCACGGCCTTCGCGGCCCTGCTCGTCGCCTGGATCCGCGAGCCGCACTCCGGAGTGTTGACCACGCTCATCGTGTTCGAAGCGGCCGGGGTGGCACTCCTGACCGTCATTTTCACCCGAAACGCCGTCCGAGGCCACATCTGAGCCACCTGCGACATCAGGCGGTGATGGGCGACGGGATGGCTCTGTGGCCTGTATCACTCCCTCGCGGCATCGGCGGGAACAGCAGCGTGGCCCGCCCTCGCCGGTACAGCGCGGCAGGGCGGCCGATCTCCGGCGTCCTGAACTCCCCGATGGCCTCCACGAAATCCGCGGCTCTGGTCACCTTGCGCCGGAAGTTGCTGGGATCGAGCGGGAACCCCCAGATCACTTCGTAGATGTGGCGAAGGTCGGCGAGGGTGAACGGCTCGCGGCAGAACGCCGTGGCCACCGTCGTGTACTCCAGCTTGGCCCGGGCTCGATCGAGGGCCTCCTTGAGGATCTCAAGATGGTCGAAGGCGAGCTCGGATGAGAGCGCACTCTCGACGGACACCCAGCGGGCGGCCACGGCGTCGGTACCCGCTACCGGAGTGGGCAGGTCTGGGCCAAGCGCGAGGTAGGCCACGGTGAAGGTCCGGCAGCGCGGATCACGCCCCGGTGCGCCGAACGTGCGCAGCTGCTCGAGGTAGAGTGCGCGACCGTCGACCCCGGTCTCCTCGGCCAGCTCCCGCAGGGCGGCCTGATCAAGATCCTCACCCACCCGTACGTACCCCCCGGGAAGGGCGAGTCCTCCATCGAAAGGGGGTTTTCCCCGCTCGATCAACAGGACTCGTAGGCTTGCCTCGCGAACTGTGAAGATCACCAAGTCCACGGTCACCGCGGCGGACGTCGTACCGTCATACTTCAATGCCCGATTTATCACAACGACAGGATATCTAAGGTCGCCTTGACCTCAAGTCGACGGCACTATCACGGCCACGCCGATTATAACATCCCCCTGTTTCCACCTTTCTCCAGAATCACGAAGATCCTCGAGCTCCGGCACTGATTTCGGATGCTGTTGGTGATCTTTGGTGGGTCAGGTAGTGGGTGGCTGATTCTGACAAAGTCGCTGGAAGTGACTGATAGGTCTCTGTGGCCGCGGGGGCAGGTACTCACTGAGCCGAATGAGGTTGGCGCCTGCGGCGGTGAGAACATGCCGGACATGGGTCTTAGCCAGACCGTGGTAGCGACAATGACGTAGACCCGGTCCCGAACCCACATCGCCGGGGTTCCCCGCGGGTTGCTCGCCCAGGCGATCCGCGCCGTCTGGACCGGAATCCCCTTGCCTGAGTTGTGTCCCAGCGACATCGCCACCACCTCATCCACGAACCCGGCTCGCGCTCACGCCGATCGCGAGGACGTGCCGTCACGGGCGCGCCCCTCGCCCGTTCACACCGTGGGAGTTACACCGTGAGAGGGAGCGCGGATCCGTCCAGCGGCGGACGACCGGGTGGGAGGTGGCGGCCTAGCGTCCTGTGCGACAGTTCCGCACAGCAAGGAAACTCCCATGTTCAAGGACTCAGCCGACTTCAGGCGGGTGGCCTCCGGCACATTGCTGATCGTCGCCCCACTCCTCCAGGCGATCGCCGTCGTCCTCGACCCCGGCACCTGGGGCGACGACCGGGAGGCGGTCAGCTACGGCGACAACCCGGCCCTGGCGCAGGTCCAGTCGGCCATGTACCACTGGGCCTATCTGCTGATGGCCCTGGCGGCCCTCGGGCTGCTGCACGTGATGCGCCGCCGGGCGGTGGTCTTCGGGCACATCGTGGGCCCGCTCACCGTGCTCGGCTACGTCAACCTGTCGGGCATGCTGCTGACCGACCCGGTGGAGTGGTGGCTGGGGCGGCACCACAGCCCCGAGGAGAGCGCCAGGATTCTCGACGAGATGCTGAACCTGCCCGGCATCGTGTTCGGCTTCCAGATGCCCTGGCTCTTCTTCGCCATCTTCGGGCTGCCCATCCTGCTGGTCGGCGTCTGGCGGGCCGGGTTCGCGCACTGGTGGGTGCCGCTCGTCGTGGCGCTCGGATACGGGACCTCCCTGGTGATCCCGTACGGCCCGGCGACGGTCGTGGCGTGGGCCGTCCCGGCGGTCGCGCTGGGCCGGCTCGGCGTCACGATGCTCAGGATGAGCCGGGAGGAGTGGATCTCCTACTATCCGACCGCCGCCCCGGGCCGCACCACCCCCGACTCGTACGCGAACACCACCGCCTGAGCCCGGTCCCGCAGATGGAGCTTCATCAGCACCCGCGCCACATGGGTCTTGACCGTGGCCTCGCCGACGAAGAGCTCGCCCGCGATCTCGGCGTTGGTCAGGCCGCGGGCCAGGGACCGCAGCACCTCCAGCTCACGCGGGGTCAGCTGGGCGAGCTGCGGCGGCGGCGCGGGGTCGTGGCGACCGGCGAAGGAGGCGATGACCCGGGTGGTGACGGCCGGGTCGAGCAGGGCGTCACCGCCCACGACGACGCGGATGGCCTCGACGAGCTGCTCGGGCGGCGAGACCTTGAGCAGGAATCCGCTGGTTCCGGCGCGGAGCGCGGCGTAGAGGTTCTCGTCGGTGTCGAAGGTGGTCAGCATGACGATCTTCGGCGGGTCCGGCCGGTCGAGGAGCTGCCTGGCCGCGGTGAGGCCGTCCATGCGGGGCATGGAGATGTCCATCAGCACGATGTCCGGACGGGTACGGCGGGCCACCGCGACGGCCTCCATGCCGTCGGCCGCCTCCCCCACCACCTCCATGCCCGGCTCGCTCTCCACGACGAGCTTCAGCCCGGCGCGGACCATCGCCTGGTCGTCGGCGATCACGATGCGGACGTTCATCTCTCCCCCTCGCCCGGCCGTGCGCCGGCCTGCCTCGTCGTCGGCCTATCTGATCCGCTCATCGGCGAGCACCTCCTGGTGGGAGATCGGCAGGGAGGCGCGGACCCGGAAGCCGCCCTCGGGACGGGGGCCCGCCTCGAACGTGCCGCCGAAGAGCGCGGCGCGTTCACGCATGCCGACGAGACCGTTGCCCGTCGACAGCTCGGACGGGGCGCCACCGCCGCCGTCCAGGATCTCCAGTTCCACCGAGTTCTCGCGGTAGGAGACGGTGATCTGGATCTCGGAGTCGCTCGCGTGCTTGACCGCGTTGGTGAGGGCCTCCTGCGCGATGCGGTAGGCCGACAGGTCCAGGCCCGGCGCGAGCCGTACCGGCTCACCCCCGACGGCGAGCGTGATCCGCAGGCCGGAGGAGACGAGTGTGCTCACCGTGCCGGGCAGCAGGTCCAGGCCGGGTTGCGGGATGGCCTCGTCGAGCGGCATGCGCAGCGCGCCGAGCATGACGCGCAGCTCGTCGACCGCCTCACGGCCCATCCGTTCGATGCCGAGAAGCATCTCGTCGTTCCCGTCGCCGGTACGGCGGAGCACCCCGGCCTGCATGACCATCATGCTGACGCTGTGGGCGACCACGTCGTGCAGTTCGCGGGCGATGCGGATCCGCTCCTGGGCGACGGCCTCGGCGGCCTGGCGCTCCCTGTCGCGTTCCAAACGGGCGGCGTGGTCGGCCAGGTGGCGGGCCCTGGTGGCGTAGGCGTGCACGGCCAGGCCGGTGAGGTAGGCGGCGCCGAAGACGACCGTCAGGAAGACGACCTCCTCGAAGGGGAGCCAGCGGTGGTCGACGGCGCCCGAGTCGAAGACCAGGACACCGGTCAGCGCCCAGGCGAGGCTCCGTCTGACGGTCAGTTCGGCGCCGACCGTGTGAAAGACGATCAGCAGGGAGGCCAGCTGCCAGGTCTGGCAGTGCTCGTAGCCCTGCCGGTGCCAGAGGTACTGGGCGAGGATCATCAGGATGAAGACCGCGACCGGAGCCCTACGCCGGAACCAGATCAGCACGCCGGTGACGAGCGCCTGGCCGATCCACCACAGTTCGGGTGTCTCGGCCGCGCCGTACTCGACGGCGACGGTGAACGCCTCCAGCGTGCCGAGGGCGATGACCGCGAGACCGATCAGGAGGTCGGCTATCGGCACCGTACGGAGATGCCGGACGAACAGTACCGTGCGGAGGTGTCGGGCAGGGGGGAAGGGAACCGCCATGCGGGGAGACTAAGCCTTCGTGTCCTCCTTGCATATAGGACAAAACCTTCAGACAAGCCGCTTGCAAGTGGTCCGCAAGTCAGAACCTCGGGAAGGTCACACTTCGGACGAACCGGTTGGCGAGTGCGCTGTCACAGGTGCCGGGCGCGCAGAAGTAGATCATGAGAGCCGGTTCGTCCGGCCGCTCCACCGCCCACCCGGTGAAGTCGAGCTTGCCGCCACGCTGCGGATCGGCGATCGACCCCTCCAGCCGTACCGCGGACGCCCCGCCCACCCGCACCTGCACCGCCTCGGAGAACACGTTGACCGTGCCGGGCAGCGAGGACTGCAGGGTCTCCTGAAGCTGCTGGACCCCGCCGTTGGGAGCGAGCGTGTCCAGGGTCTGCGCGTAGATCCCGACGGCCTCCCCCGGGGAGTCCTTGATGATCTCGTTCACGGCCGCCCAGTCGGCGGTGACCGGCGTGCCGAACAGCGCTTCGAACTCCTCCCCCCTCGGCGAGGCCATCACGAACACGTCGGCGTGCGGGCGCAGGGTCCAGCCGCCGGGGTGCTCGAACGCGATCGGCACGGCGGCCGAACCCGGGTAGGGCGTCCACGCGTCGCCGCCCCGCAGGACCGTGGCGAGCACCGCCACCAGCGCGACGACCGTCGCGATCGCCACCCCCGCGCCGATGACGATGTTCCGGCCGCCCCGGCCGGACCTCTCCCCGCGTTTTCTCCCCGCCCCCTGCTCGGCCCGGCCCTTCGTCCGATTTTCCGCCGTCGAGGGGCCTGAGGTGAGCTGGTAGGACTGGCCGCTGATCGCGTCACGGAGTTCGGCGACGAACTCCGTGCAGGTGTCGTAGCGCTGCTCGGGCGACTTGGCCAGTGCCCGCGCCATGACGCCGTCCACCTCCAGGGGCAACTCGGGCCGGAGCGTGGTGAGCGGAGTGGGGGCCTCGGCCAGGTGCGCCCAGAGCAGCGCGATCTCGTTGTCACGCTGGAACGGCAGCCGACCGGCCAGCGCCTCGTAGACCACACAGGCCAGGCCGTACTGGTCACAGCGGCCGTCGATGTGCTCCTTGTTGATCTGCTCGGGGGACATGTAGCGGGGGGTCCCGATGAACTGGTCGGTCTGGGTCAGCCCGGAGATCGAGGTGCGGTGCTTGGTGATGCCGAAGTCGGTGAGGTAGGCGTGGTCGCCCTCGGTGTGGCCGGCGATCAGGATGTTGGCGGGCTTGACGTCCCGGTGGATGAGATCGTGCGCGTGGGCGGTGTCCAGCCCGGCGGCCACCTGGGCGAAGATCCGGTTGACCTGGCTGATCGGCATCGGCCCCCGGTCGAAGAAGAGGCGGCGCAGGTCGGGGCCGTCGACGTAGCGCATCGCGATGTAGAGCGTGCCATCCTCGGCGGAGTCGGCCTCGTAGATCGGGATGATGTTGGGGTGGTCCATGCTCGCGACCGTCCGCGACTCCAGGACGAAGCGCTGGCGGAACCGGTCGTCCTCGCCGAGCAGTGGATTGAGGATCTTCAGCGCCACCCGGCGGTTGAGCCGGGGGTCCACCGCCAGGTAGACCACGGCCATGCCACCTTTGCCGATGAGGTCCTCGATGTGGTAGCCGGCCACCTCCTGGCCGATCAGGGATCTGTCGTTCACGGTCGTCACGTCTCAGACGGGTGACCGCAGTAGCCGCAGAAGCGGTGGGCGGGCCCCAGCCGCATCCCGCACGCGGTGCAGTACTTCTGGGCGGCGGTGTCCATCGGCCGGGTTCCCGTGTCCCGCGCGCCCGGCTCGGCCCCGGGGTCCCGTGCGACCAGTACCGGCAGGCCGGGCGAGGTGGACGTCACCTTGGGCAGCGCGGGGAAGGATCGGCTGACCACCACCGTGGAATCGGCCACCTCCTCGGGAAACGGCCGCCGAGGCGGAGACGACGGGCTCAGGGGAAGCGGACCGGTCCCGGCGGAACGACTCGGCTCGGTGGGACGGCCCGGCCCGGGATCCCCCCCTGTGGCCTCGTCGGACCTGTCGCGCCTCCAGAGCAGGAAGGCGACGGCCGCCACGACCAGCACCAGCAGGGTACCGCCGACGATGAACGGCCACAGGGGAGGCGTGGATCCGCCCCCCGCGGCGGCGTCCGCCCTCCTGGCCCCCTCGTCCTCGGCGGTACCGCGCTTCTGCTGGGCCGTCTTCAGGTGCGCCGCGGCCACGGTGTGTCCGGGGTAGAGGTCCAGGACACGCTGGAAGGCGGGGACGGCGTCGCCGTAGTACTTGGTGTGGAAGCGGGTCAGCGCCTGCTCGAAGGCCGCGTCGATGGGGCCGCGCCTGGGCGCGACCTTGGCCTCGGCCAGCGCCTTGGTGATCTCCCGCACCCCGATCATCCGGCCGTCCTTGCCACCGCCGATCAGCAGCCCGACGACCTCGCCCTTCTTGTCCTCGATCACCGGCCCGCCGAGCAGGCCCCTGTCGACCAGCGCCCCCAGCTTCTCCGGCTCGTTGACCTTGTTCTGCGGGTCCTTGAACCGCCGGCCGCCCTCGCCGGCCCCTCCGGCACGCAGATGGGCGATGTCCACGGTCTCCGGCAGGTTCACCGCGGGCCGCGCGACGAACCCGGCGACCGCCACCGGTGAACCGTCCTTGTCGGGCACCGAGGCGGCGAGCGGCGCCGTAGGAAGCCCGGCGCCGCCGTCGGCGCGCCCGACGGGCGTCAGCACGGCGGGGCTGTCGGGGCTGTCCCCGGCGCGGACGATCTCGGCCTTGAACCCCTCCTTGTCCGGCGGGGAGATGTTGGGGAAGACGTGGATCTCGGTGGTGACGTCGACGATGCAGGTCGCCGTGGGCTGCTTGGGCGGGTAGCACTCCTGCAGGTGGTGGTTGAGCCGGTCGTCCTTGATCGTGTGCCGCTCGAAGTCCTCGGGAATCTTGACCTTGTGGTGCTCGGCAAAGATCTTGTTGGCGGCGTACACCGCGATGTCCCGGTCGGTCTTGACCACTCCGGTGAGGGTGACGATGGCCCCGTCGGGGTTGATCACGGTGCCGGTGCCGGTGCCGATCGGCACCTGGTAGCTACGTTCCACGTGGACGAGTTCGCCGATGTGATCCAACAGGGTGATGTCGACGCGGGCCTTGGCCTCGATCCTGACCACCGCCGGGGTCACCAGGTCGGTGATCCCGCTGGGGTGTTCGTGAGCCAGGGCAGGGATCGCCGCGGCGGCCACCAGAACGAGGCCACCGAGGGACGCCAGAGCAACACCGAACCGCCGCATAGCCACTCCCAATGGGGGATAAGGACAAGCCTGGCAACCGTAGTGCAGAAGTCAATAGAACGGTGCATAGACAAGCGCTTGATAAGGAAATAACCCGCGTTTCGCAAGCAAGCATGGTGGATGAGCCCACCGGCACAGCAGCCACAGCACCCGCATTACGGAACAAAGAACGCCATATCGGACAGGCCTCGGCACGTGATCTTTAATCGGCTCGCACTCGCCGACCACGGAGCCGCGTGGAGGGCGGGAGGCGAGGGCGCGTGAGCACCGCGGGAGCCGGCGGGAGCCGGGGGGAGCCGGGGGGAGATGCCTGGGAGCGACGGCATGAGCGCGGGGAAAAGGCCGCCGCGGGTCCATGGTGCGGGCGTCGGCGGAGGCAACGGCATGAGCGCGGGGAAAAGGGCCGGAGAGTGGGAAGGCCCGCTCGGGCGGGGAGGAGATCCCATCAGGCGCGCGGACGCGGAGGAACCGCGCGGGAGGACGCCCGATCAGACGCGCGGACGCAGAAGCACGGCGGGGTCGAAGCCGACCTCGAACGGCGCGAACAGGCCGGCCGTCCTGCCCGCCTCGTGCTTCTCGGCCGGCTTGTACTCGTCTCCCGCGAGCTCGTGGACGTACAGCGAGGGCCCCTCGGACAGCTCGACCCGCCAGTACAGAGGGATGCCCGCGGCCGCGTAGGCGGCCTTCTTCATGTGCCGGTCCCTCGACCGGGTGCTCGGGCTGACCACCTCGACCGCCAGCAGGATGTCGTCCGGCGCGAACATCAGCTCCGTCGCGGGGACGGTCTCCGTCCGCACCACGACGAGATCGGGGATGAAGAAGTCACGGGGACCCACCCCGAGGTTGACCTCCTGCAGCGGCTGAAACTCCGGTGGTGCGGCGTCTTCGAGGATCCGCACAAGGCGCAGGCTTGCATACTGATGCATAGGCGTGGGTGAGGGGCTCACCAGCAGGCTCCCGTTGAAGAGCTCGTAGCGGTTTCCGTCGTCGGGAAACTTGAGCAGGTCGTTGACGGTGAACGGCGGCTCTCCTGGAAGAACAGTCCGCCTGGCCGTCGGCTCCGTCGTTGCCATCGCGGTCACCCACTCAGTATCGGGAATCTCGCCTCTGTGCACATGCTACTTCCCGCAATTTCCTAACCCAAAGTAGCCAGCCTGTCACGATCGAACCAGTCCCGGGCGCCCTGCCGTACGGCGTCGTGGACCGCTCGGGCCACCCGGGCGCCCCAGAGCGAGCGGGGACCGCCGAACAGCTCCTGCGGGCCGGCGTCGCGTACGGCCACGCAGACCGCGTCCGAGGCGGTGCCCGTACCGGGAAAACCCTCCTCGGCCAGCGCCTGGGTCTTGGCCTCGGTGACCGTCATGACGGCGTTGACCAGGGCGGCGTCGCTCATCGCGACCGGGACGGCGACGATGATGTTGATCGTCCCCGGGAGATACATCGGCGCGAGCTCGGGATCGGGGACGCCGTCCGGGGCCGCGGCCCAGGTGGGAACGCGCAGGCCGACGGTGGCCACCGCCTCCACTCCCCCGTCCTCCGCCCGGGTGAACCGGTCCACCGAGGCTGCGGTCAGCATGCCGACGCCGGGTCCCCGCGGGGCCATCTCCAGCAGGTGGTTCACCGGGTCCATCCGCGAGTAGCCGCCGATCACCTGGGCGTTGAGCACCCATCGCAGGGGGCCGATGCCGCCGCCGACCATCGCCGAGGAGACGGCCCGCCAGCCGGGGCCGAACTCCCACAGCAGCGAGGCGAGCCGGGCCCCGTCCTCCTGGCGACGGCTCAGCCCGAGCGTCCACGCCGGACCGCTCCCGACCACGCCCTCCCGCTGAGGGGCCCGGTAGGGGACCGAGTCCTCCACGTGGGGGCTCGGGTTCCCGGGACGAGAGGTCGGGTTCCCCGGTGAACCCGGGTGTCCGGGATGGGGGCTCGGGTTCATCGCCCGTACCGGGTGGGGCTCGGCCACACCCTCGTCGTGACGGTCGGGGGTCAAGGGCGCTCCAGGTGGACCTCGGGCCGGCCGCCCACGCCGACGGCGACCCGGACGCGGGCGTCGAAATGCCGGCCGATCAGTTCTTCGGTCAGCACCTCGGCCGGGGCGCCGGAGGCCGCCACCCTACCGCGCGCGATGAGCATCATCGAGTCGGCGTACTGCCCGGCGAGACTCAGATCGTGCAGGGTCGTGACCACGGTCAGCCCGTCGGCCAGCCGGAGCCGGTCGACGAGTTCCAGGACCTGCTGCTGGTGTCCGAGGTCCAGGGCCGTGGTGGGCTCGTCGAGCAGGAGCACCGGGGCCTGCTGCGTCAGCGCCCTGGCGAGCACGACCCGCTGGCGCTCGCCACCCGACAGGCGGCCGAGCGTGCGAGAGGCGAACGAGGACAGGTCGAGCCGCTCCAGCACCGACCCGGTCACCTCCCGATCCCCCCGGCTCTCCCGGCCCAGATAGGCGATGTACGGCGTGCGGCCCAGCAGGGCGTAGTCGAAGACGGTCATGTCGACCGGGAGCGCCGGGGCCTGCGGGGCGTAGGCGATCAGCCGGGCCCGGTCCCTGGATCTGAGCCGGCGGGCGGGCAGGCCGTCGACGAGCACCTCGCCCGAGTACGGCAGCACCCCGGCCACCGCCTTGAGCAGCGTGGACTTGCCCGCGCCGTTGGCGCCGATGACGGCGAGCCAGTCACCGCCGCGCACCTCGAACTCAACCCCGGACAGTACGGTCCGCGCCTCCAGGACGACGGAGAGGCCCTTCACCCGGACGTGACTCATGCGATCGCCCCGGTCCCGTGGCCGGCCGCGTTCCGCAGGTCGCGTGGCCGGGCTGGCCGGACCGGACGGCACCGTCCGCTCACGTCTCCACCCCCCTGGTCATGCGCAGCACGGCCACGAAGAACGGCGCGCCGACGAAGGCGGTGACCACGCCGATGGGCAGTTCGGCGGGGGCGAGCACGGTCCGGGCGATCAGGTCGGCCAGGACCAGGAAGGCGGCACCGCCGAGCAGCGAGAGCGGAAGCACGGTCCGGTACGACCCTCCGGCCAGACGGCGGACCACGTGCGGGACCACGATGCCGACGAAGCCGATCAGTCCGCTGACCGCGACGGCCGAGGCGGTGGCCAGGGAGGCGGCCAGCAGCACGACGAGCCTGACCCGGACGACGTTGAGGCCGAGGCTGGCCGCCTCGTCGTCGCCGACGGAGAGGACGTCGAGCAGTCTGCCGTGCAGCAACATGGTCACCACCGAGACCAGGGCGTAGGGGATGACCAGCCTGATGTGACTCCAGTCACCGCCGACGTCGCCGAGGATCCACGCGTAGACCCGCTGAAGCTCCTCCACCCTGAGCTGCTGCAGGAAGGTCTGGATCGCGGTGAGGAAGGACGACACGGCCACACCCGCGAGGACCAGCGTGGCGGTCCCGCCGCCCCGGCCGGCCACGTTGCCCAGCGCGTAGGCGAGCAGCACACCGCCGATGGCCCCGGCGAACGCGGCGACCGGGATGAGCAGGGCGTTGTCGTTGCCCTTCATGAGCACGATCGCCGCCGTGGTCGTGAGACCGGCCCCGGCGGCGGCTCCCAGCAGGTAGGGGTCGGCCAGCGGGTTGCGGAACACCCCCTGATAGGCCGCGCCGGCGGCGGCGAGCAGCCCTCCGACGATCACGGCGAGCAGGACCCGGGGCAGCCGGAGCTCCCAGAGCAGTCCCTGCTCGATCGGGAACAGCCCCGAGTCCACCGAGACGAACGGCAGCCAGTCGAGCAGTTGCAGCGCGACCTTCCGCGGCGCCAGGTCCGCCGCGCCGATCAGCAGGCCTGCGAGCATGCTCGCCAGCAGGACGCCGCACGCCGCCAGCGCCGCCGGCAGGCGGAGTCGTGGCGCCCTCCGGACCGTGACGCCGGGGGGGACGCCCGGCTCCCAGCCGTCGCCCGAGAGGTTCGACGGGGACGTCTCGGGCGAGGTGCCGCCCGCGGCGGCGGAGGGGGCGGGGGCGCGGGGGAGGTCGGTCACTTAGCTGTTCGTGGCCTTCTGGACGGCGTCGCCGACCTGCTTGGCGAGGTCCACGACGCGCGGACCCCAGCGGGAGGCGACGTCGTCGTCAAGGGCGACGACCCGGTCGTTCTTGATCGCGGAAAGCCTGGACCAGCCGGGGCGCTTGGCGAGGGTCTCCCTGGACTGGCCGCAGCACTTGGTGTCGGCCAGGAAGACGAGGTCGGGGTCGGCCTTGGCGACGAACTCGGCGGAGAGCTTGGGGTAGCCGCCGGCCGCCTCGGGAGCCTTGTCGGCGATGTTGGTCAGGCCGAACAGCCCGTAGATCTGGCCGATGAAAGTGGTAGACGTAGCCGAATAAGGGGTTTTGTCCAGCTCATGATAGTAGGTGAGGTTCTTGCCCTTGGGTGCGGCGGCAGCGAGTTCCTCGATCTGCTTCTTCATCCCGGCGACGAGCTCGGTGGACCTGGCCTTGTTGCCGGTGGCCGCTCCGAGGTCGGTGATCTGGTCATAGGCCTCGTCGAGCCTGCCGGCCGCGGGCTCCAGCAGCACCGGGACGTTGAGCTTGCCCAGCTTGGCGACGACGCCGTCGGTGTCGTTGGAGAGCACGATCAAGTCGGGCTTCCTGGCGATGATCGCCTCCACGTTCGGCTGGAAGCCGGACAGGTCGCTCCTGGGGGCCTCGGCCGGATGGTTGGACTGGTCGTCCACCGCGATGACCTGGGGACCCGCGCCCACGGCGAAGAGGCTCTCGGTGGCGGAGGGGGACAGGGAGACGATCCGTTCGGGCCTGCTCGGGATCACGACCGGGCCGTTGCCCGCCTGGACCGTGACGGGGAAACCCGGCGCGACGGTGGCGGCGGGGGTGGCCGAGCTCACGGACGCGGTGGAGTTCTGACCGCACCCGGCCAGGGCCAGCAGGCCGAGGAGCGCGCCGGCGAAGACGGTACGTACGGGCCTCACGCGAGGTCCTTTCAGTCACCGGAGCAGGGGACCCGCGAAAGGGACGGATCACCCTTTTCCACGAGGGTTGACGACGTCGGCGCGGCGGCAGGCGACCTGGCTCGATCCAAAGGATCATGACAGTTGCGGGACAGCGCCGGACTCACACCGGACTTCGCTACACGCTGCGCGTCAGACAAACGTTATCAATCCCGCAGAACAGCCGGACGTCAAGGGTTTGCCTCCGGATTTCTCCCGGCCCGCCTCTGCGCGGGGGCGAGTGACCAACCTCGCGCGAAGGTGTGGCCGGTGCCGATGAGCGGGGCACGGGCCGGTGGGCGTTCCCCGCACGGGCCGGTGTGCGTTCCCCTCCGCGGCCCTAACCGAGTTGCCGCTCCGCGGTGGCGATGATCTCCTGCAGGCGCAGGCCGTGCGCGGCGTCGAGCGGATGACCGCCACCGCGCTCCACGGTCTCGGCGAACTCGGCGAGCATCACGGTGAAGACGTCGGGACCGAGCCGGTCGCTGTTGATCGACTCCCGGCCGAGCCGGCCGTAGACCTCCACGTGGGAGGGGGGTGTCTCACCCGGCACGCTCATGCACAGCGACGCCTCGCTGACCGCGCCGGTCTCGTGCTCCAGCAGCAGGCCGACCCAGCCCCTCGGGTTGCCGTGGGCGCGGACCGAGGTGACCCGGCCGAGCGCGGCGTCCAGCATGTCGATCATGTGCGGGCCGACGTCGAGGATCGCGCCGCGCTCCAGCCGCCACGGGGTGGCGAAGTCACCGCCGAGCATGGAGCCGGAGACGTTGGCCGCGTGCCCGCCGAACGGCTCGACGGCCGACACCCTGGCCAGGAACGCCCGGGTGGCCTCCGAGTAGCGCCAGGTGAGAACCATCTGGGAGGGCACCCCGGCCTCGCCGACCGCCTCGGCCAGCCGCCTGGCTCCGTCCAGGTCGGCCGCGAGTGGCTTCTCCAGCAGCAGCGCCTTGCCCGCCTTGGCCGCGAGCACGCCGAGCTCGGCCTGTACGGCGGGCGGCACCGAGAACGCGACCGCCTCGCAGTTGTCGAACAGCTCCTCGATCCGCTCGAAGACGGGGACACCGAATCTGGCGGCGACCTCGGGGCGCCGCGCCCACACACCCACCAGGCGCGTGTCGGGCCCGGCTGCCAGGATCGGCGCGTGCACCATCTCCGCCCACGGCCCCGCGCCCACCAAGCCCACAGATATCGTCACCGCCTCAGCTTCTCACGATCTCTTGACGCGCCGACGAACATCGATCGACATGTCTCCGCTTCCGGGTTTGCCCACCCCGGCCGGAGGGAAGGTCGCGGGGCGCCGGCCGGTCGGCGCGGACCGTACCGGCATGATGGGCGGCGTATGGACGAGATGATTCTGCTGCGGCACGGCGAGACCGAGTGGAGCCGGAACGGGCGTCACACCGGGCGCACCGACCTGCCGCTGACCGGCAGGGGCGAGGAGCAGGCGCGGGCGCTCGCGGCGCTGGTCAAGGACCGGCCCTTTGGCCTGATCCTGGTCAGTCCCGCGCTGCGGGCCCGCCGCACGGCGGAACTCGCCGGGCTTACCGAGCTCGCCGGCCACACGGCCTATGAGATCGACCCCGACCTGTGGGAGTGGGACTACGGCGGCTACGAGGGCGTCACCACCTCGGCGATCCGCGAGGCGCGCCCCGGCTGGTATCTGTGGCGTGACGGGGTCGTGCCCGGCGACGCCGGACACCCCGGTGAGAGCGCGGCGGAGGTCGGCGCACGCGCCGACCGGGTGATAGGGCGGGCGCGCGCCGTCGGCGGCGACGTGGTCGTGGTCGCCCACGGGCACCTCCTGCGGGTGCTCTGTGCCCGCTGGCTCGGCCTGCCCGCCCAGGACGGCCGCCTCTTCCGCCTGGACACCGGCACCCACTCGCGGCTCGGCTTCGAACACGCCGAACCGGTCGTGCTGAGCTGGAACGCTCCCGTCTGAGGCCGCACCGGGCCGGAGAGCCGGCTGCCGTGCGTCGGCCCGACCCGCATCGTCTACGAGCTCTACCGCGACGAGGTCGCCTACACCGAGCATCAGCGTCAGCCCCATGTGGAGCGTTTCGTCGCCGAACGTCAG